>NZ_JCALDY010000026.1:0-55220 GCF_059813095.1 Mycobacterium sp. NGS22 | reverse complement strand
ATCTCGACGCGGCGCATCACGCCGTCCACCGCGTCGGCCGCCTCGATCTCGCCGCGGGTCACGCCCAGCAGAAACAGCACGGTGTCCAGGTACGGATGGCTCAAGGACGCGTCGGCGACCTCGCGCAGCGCGGGTTTGGCGTTGAACGCCACGCCCATGCCTGCCGCGGCGAGCATGTCGATGTCATTGGCGCCGTCGCCGACCGCGACGGTCTGTTCCATCGGCACGCCGTACTGCGCGGCGAACGCGCGCAAGGCTGTGGCCTTGCCGGGCCGGTCCACGATCGGTCCCGCAACCCGCCCGGTGAGCGTGCCGTCGACGATCTCGAGATCGTTGGCGGCGACGAAGTCCAGTTTCAGATCCTGCGCCAGCGGCTCGATGATGCGCCGGAAACCGCCGGAGACCACACCACACCGAAAACCCAACCGCTGCAACGTCCTCAGCGTGGTCCGGGCGCCGGGCATCAGCTCCAGTTGTTCGGCGACTTCGTCGATCACCGACGCCGGCAGGCCCGCCAATGTGGCCACCCGCTGCTCCAGCGACTCGGCGAAGTCCAGTTCGCCGCGCATGGCCGCCTCGGTGATCGCCGCGACCTGGCCCTGGGCGCCGGCGCGAGCCGCCAGCATCTCGATGACCTCGCCTTGGACCAGGGTGGAGTCCACGTCGAACACGATCAGCCGTTTGGTGCGCCAGGCCAGTCCGTAGTCCTCGAGGGCCACGTCGACGTGCTCGTCGGCGGCGACCTTGGTCAACGCGGTCTGCAACGGACCGTAGGCGCCGGGGGGCACCGAGACCCGCAGCTCCAATCCGGTGACCGGATAGTCCGAGACCCCGCGGATGAAATCGATGTTGACGCCCAGCGTGGCCGCCTCGCGTGCCACCGCCCCGAACGCGCCCGCCGTGATCGGCCGGCCCAGCACGAAGATGATGTGGGTGGACGGCTTGCCGATGATCGGCACGTCGCCGCTGCGCTCGACCGTCGCGTCCAGGCCCATCCCGTGGACGGCCGTCTGCACGTCGTCGCGCAACGAAGTGCCGTCGGCGACTTCCGGCAGGCAGGACACCAGGACACCCAGCGTCAGCCGGTTGCGGATCACCACCTGTTCGACGTTGAGCAACTCGACGCCGTGTCCGGACAACACCTCGAAGAGCGCGGACGTCACGCCGGGCTTATCGATGCCGGTGACCGTGATCAGCACCGACACTTTGGGTGAGGAATTCACCCGCGACTGCCGCCGCTACTGCTCACTAGTCCCGCGATCGGGTTCGGTGCGTGGACCGAATCCCTTCGGGGACTCGCCGGCCGTGGCGTGCCGGCCGATGTGTGCTTCGTTGCGCATCCGTTCCACCATGTACGGGTAGTGCAACTCGAAAGCCGGCCGCTCCGAACGGATCCGGGGCAGTTCGGTGAAGTTGTGCCGCGGCGGCGGGCAGCTGGTGGCCCACTCGAGGGAGTTGCCGTAACCCCACGGGTCGTCGACGGTGACGACCTCGCCGTAGCGCCAGCTCTTGAAGACGTTCCAGACGAACGGGAACATCGACGCACCGAGAATGAAGGCCCCGACCGTCGAGACGACGTTGAACGGCTGGAACCCGTCGATGGACAGGTAGTCGGCGTAGCGGCGCGGCATGCCCATGTCACCGACCCAGTGCTGGACCAGGAACGTGGTGTGGAAACCGATGAAGGTCAGCCAGAAGTGCACCTTGCCCAGCCGCTCGTCGAGCAGCCGGCCGGTCATCTTCGGGAACCAGAAGTAGATGCCGGCGTAGGTGGCGAACACGATCGTGCCGAACAGCACGTAGTGGAAGTGCGCGACGACGAAGTAGCTGTCGGTGACGTGGAAGTCCAGCGGCGGGCTGGCCAGCAGCACTCCGCTGAGCCCGCCCAACAGGAACGTGACCAGGAAGCCGACCGAGAACAGCATCGGTGTCTCGAAGGTGAGTTGCCCCTTCCACATGGTGCCGGCCCAGTTGAAGAACTTGATTCCGGTGGGCACCGCGATCAGGAACGTCATGAACGAGAAGAACGGCAACAGCACCGCGCCAGTGGCGAACATGTGGTGCGCCCACACCGCTACCGACAGCGCCGCGATGGCCAGCGTCGCGTACACCAGCGTCGTGTAGCCGAAGATCGGCTTGCGGGAGAACACCGGCAGCACCTCGGTCACGATCCCGAAGAACGGCAACGCGATGATGTACACCTCGGGGTGACCGAAGAACCAGAACAGGTGCTGCCACAACAGGACTCCGCCGTTGGCCGGGTCGTAGATGTGGGCTCCCAGGTGCCGGTCGGCAGCAAGCCCGAACAACGCCGCGGTCAGCAGCGGGAACGCGATCAGCACCAGGATCGACGTCACCAGGATGTTCCAGGTGAAGATCGGCATCCGGAACATCGTCATCCCGGGCGCGCGCATGCACACCACGGTGGTGATCATGTTGACGCCACCGAGGATGGTGCCCAGACCGGCGACGGCCAGTCCCATGATCCACAGGTCGCCGCCGACACCGGGTGAGTGGATGGCGTCGGTGAGCGGGGTGTAGGCGGTCCAGCCGAAGTCGGCGGCGCCTCCCGGGGTGATGAAGCCGGCCGTCGCGATCAGAGCGCCGAACAGGAACAGCCAGAACGAGAAGGCGTTCAGCCGCGGGAACGCCACGTCGGGCGCGCCGATCTGCAACGGCAGCACCAGGTTTGCGAAACCGAACACGATCGGCGTGGCATAGAACAGCAGCATGATCGTGCCGTGCATGGTGAACAGCTGGTTGAACTGCTCATTCGACAGGAACTGCAGACCCGGACTTGCCAACTCCGTGCGCATCAGCAGCGCCAGCAGCCCGCCCACCATGAAGAAGATGAAGCAGGTGACGCAGTACATGATGCCGATCAGCTTGTGATCGGTCGTGGTGATCAGCTTGTAGATCAGGTTTCCCTTGGGACCCGTCCGGGCCGGGTAGGGACGGACGGCCTCGAGTTCTCCCCGCGGGGGCGCTTCGGCTGTCAACAGCTCCTCCAAACATCCATCCGGACAGGGGCGCACAACGGTACCGAGGTGGAATCCCAGTACATGTTTCTGAATCTTAGCCCCCGATCAGGTTCGCGGAAGGTCTGGTCCTACAAACTGTCGTAATCGCCGCGTGTGACGCCGGTCGCCCGCCGCGATCGACGGGCCTGAGCTGGTCGGATGTTAACGTCGAAGGCGTGCGATCCGGCGGCCCGCGACACTGTCTGGGCGTCGTGTTCCTGGCCGCGGTCGTGCTGAGCGCCGGTGGCTGCGGATCCGACGACCCGTCCGCGGCGACGTCGCGTTCGCTGATCAGCCCCACCACCCAGATCGCCGGTGCCGGGGTGCTGGGCAACGACCGCAGGCCCGACGAGTCGTGTGCCCCCGAAGCCGCCGCGGTCGATCCCGGACCGCCGACCCGGTCAGCGCGCAACGTCGCGGGTGTCACCCCCGCCGAAGCCAAGGTGCCCGCCGACCCGCAGCGCATCGTGGTGCTCTCCGGTGACCAGTTGGACGCACTGTGCGCGCTGGGCCTGCAATCCCGCGTCGTCGCGGCCGCAAGTCACCCCTCCTACTTGGGGAAAGCGCTGCACGACGCACCCAACGCAGGCTCGAGCGACTCGCCGGATCTGGCGGCCGTGGCCGGCGCCCGCCCGGATTTGATCCTGGGTTCGGTGGCGCTGACGCCGACCTTGTACCCGCAGCTGGCGGCGATCGCGCCGACGGTGTTCACCGCGGCACCGGGCGCGGCCTGGATGGACAATCTGCGCGGCGTCGGCGCAGCGACCGGGCGGGCGGCTGCCGCCGCGGCCCTGATCGACAGCTTCAACCAGCGCGCCGGCGACTTCGCGGCCAAACACGACGCGCCACATTTTCAGGTCTCGGTGGTCCAGCTGACGGAGACCACTTTGCGGGTCTACGGTGCCGACAACTTCCCGGCCAGCGTGCTGACCGCTGCCAAAGTGGACCGACCGGGACCTCAGCGGTTCACCGACAAGCCCTACCTGGAGTTCGGCAGCACGGACGCTGACCTGGCCAGAAACCCGGACTTCTCCGCAGCCGACGGCGACATCATCTATGTGTCATGTGCGACCCAGGCCGCCACCGACCGCGCCGGCACCATCCTGGACAGCGGCCCGTGGCGCAAGCTGGGCGCCAACCGGGACAACCGGGTCTTCGTCGTCAACGACGAGATCTGGCAGTCCGGCAGAGGGCTCGTCGCCGCCCGAGGCATCCTCGGCGACCTGCGCTGGATCAACGCCCCGATCAACTAGTCGGGGGCCCGGGTACCCGCGTCCGGGTCATCGCGATGCCGAGCACCGGAACACTCGGCCCATGCCGCCCTCGCCGAGGACTTCCAACAGCAGGTAGGGACCGAATTCGGCGTTCACATGACCACCCAACCTCCCACAACCAGCAGAAATCCGACTCACAGATTACGGGCTGAGCGCTGCGTTTCGCGCGTGGCCGCCGGGGCCGTGGAATAAGCGTTTGGCCCCCGACCGTTACCTTAGCTAAGCTTTTATATAGCGAACCAATCGAAAAAGGGATCTACAGATGAGCACTGTGCAGGCCTACGCCGCCACCTCGGCCACCGAGCCGCTGACCAAGACCACCATCGAACGCCGCGAACCGGGGCCGCACGACGTGGCCATCGACATCAAGTTCGCCGGGATCTGCCATTCCGACATCCACACCGTCAAGGCCGAATGGGGCGTGCCCAGCTACCCCGTCGTCCCGGGCCACGAGATCGCGGGCGTGGTGAGTGCTGTCGGCTCCGAGGTGACCAAGCACAAGGTCGGCGACCACGTCGGGGTGGGCTGCATGGTGAACTCCTGCCAGCAGTGCAGCCGTTGTAAGGCCGGACTCGAGCAGTACTGCAAGCGGGGCGCGACCATGACCTACAACGGCATCGACAAGGACGGCACCCGCACCTACGGCGGGTACAGCCAGGCCGTCGTCGTCGACGAGAATTTCGTGGTCCGGATTCCCGAGTCGTTGCCTCTGGACAAGGCGGCGCCGCTGCTGTGCGCGGGCATCACGCTGTTCTCGCCGCTGCGGCACTGGAAGGCCGGCCAGGACACCCGGTTGGCGATCATCGGCCTGGGTGGATTGGGTCACGTGGGCGTCAAGCTGGGCGCGGCGATGGGCTGCCAGGTGAGCGTGCTGTCGCAGTCGCTGAAGAAGATGGAAGACGGATTGCGCTTGGGGGCAAGCGATTACTACGCGACCGCGGACCCGGAGACCTTCAAGAAGCTGCGCGGCAGCTTCGACCTGATCCTGAACACCGTGTCCGCCAACCTCGACCTGAGCAAGTACCTCGGTCTGCTCGACGTCGACGGCACGCTCGTCGAACTGGGCATTCCCGAGCACCCCATGCCGGTGCCGGCCTTCGCGCTGGCGCTGGCGCGCCGCAGCCTGGCCGGGTCCAACATCGGCGGCATCGCCGAGACCCAGGAGATGCTCGACTTCTGCGCCGAACACGACGTCACGCCCGAAATCGAAGTCATCGCACCCGATTACGTCAACGAGGCCTACGAGCGGGTGCTGGCCAGCGACGTGCGCTACCGCTTCGTCATCGACATCTCACGCATGTGAGGCTGCCGCCCCGGCGGCTTCCCCGTGCTCGTCGGTGCCGGCGACGGCAGGCCGGAACGCGCCGTTCGTGGGCCGAACACCTGCTGCCGGAATTCGGAGCAAGATGTAGGGCGTGAGTTGGGCGAGATACGACGGAAAGGCGCTCGCCGGCGCCGCTCTGGCCGGCGATGCGTTGCATGCCGCACTCGAAGACGCTGTGCGCGCGCAGAATCCGCACCTGACCGACGTTCGGTTGGAGCGCGCCACTGCCACCGAGGAATACGAGAGCCCGCACCGGCGGTGGTTTGCAGTGACCTATTTGGCCGACAACGGTCTGGGCAGTGATAACCCCGCGTGATCAATTAATGCGATGGCCGCGACGAATTGCGTCGTTGACCAAATAGGTGTCCCTCGAAACGCTGCCGACCGTCATGCACAGAGTCACCACCCAGATCACCACCGCGATCGGAAGCAGAATGAAGAGCAGTAAGCCGAACGCGAGACCGATCGCGTTGGCAACGACATATGGGATCGCCTTTTGCGTCAAGCCTAGGTAGAGGTGTCCTCCGCCCGGCCACAGCACAGTGAGGAGCAAAGCGATCTCGCTCGATTTCTCCTGCGGAGGAAGTGTCACAGCCGGCGCAAATGGCGGCGCCGAATTCCAGGGCTGAGGGGCGTCCGGACCCCACGCCTGGCCGTCCCACCATCGTTGTCCTCGGCCATTCGGGGCGGGATACCATCCCGGCTTTGGTGCAGTAGTCATTGAGTTCTCCTTCGAAAGTCTTGAATGAGTCGACGCCAGGCGCCAGGGAGTGCCGATCTGCGATTGACTGCGCTAATCGACGTAGACGATCAATCCGGTGCCGTAAGAGTTCACACCCACACAGCGCTTCGCCTCGAGCCAATACGTTGTCGACGTCGGAGTGCATTGCATCGTGTACGTCTCGCGAGTGACCGGGCTGTATGCCGTGACGATGGTTCCAGGCTGCGCGTACCAGGCGAAGCGAACATTGTCGGCAAAAGCGCAGCTGGTGTCTTCGGTCGAAACTCCACTCATGCCCGAGGGGCACACGGTGAATACGTCGGCCTGCGCCGGCGCCGCAGCGAATAACATTGCGCCGGTTGCGGTTATGGCGGCGCCGATGCCGCCAATGATGGTTTTCTTCATTGCGTTCTCCGAGCAGGGGTCATTGATGAACCCCGACGATGGAGTCGTCGGGATACTTTGATGTGGTTTGTGCGCATGCCTCGTCCAAGGCGCACGACAAGTTATGACTGAATAGACCAGCGGTAACGCGCGATGCCCCCCGGCAATCTCCGCCCCGAACCCCGCAACGACATTAACTTTCGGCAGCCATCGGCGTGGCCGTTTCCCTGAATTGGGTCGTGGATTTTTGATTTTTCGTCGTCACAGCCCGAAATCTTTGTGACAGCTGTGACTATTGAATTCTGCGTTCCTGATGGGTCCAATGCGAAAGGAAATCGGACGCACTCAACTATTAAACAACGGCATCTGACTGGCGTGCTGCTGCAGCGACCATGATGGACGAGCAGTGCAAGGTGATGGGCTGCCCGTTGCCGCTGCCGTCCTGGGTCTGCGTTGGCGCCCTTCTCGCTAGCTGCGGACCTTGAAGCCGGCCCTGCGATTTGGCGCTGCGCTCGGTAACCAGCTCGGCCACCGTGTCGTAGTTGTGCGGCCGTTGCACCTATTACTTGCTGGCATGGCGCTCTCGGACGAATCCTTCCTGGACGCTTGATGCACGTCGACATATCCTCCGGTAATCAGCTTTAGAACTTGGGTTTTACTCGCCAGCGGCCCGTGCGGCGGTCGACCGATCCTGAGGGGATGTCATGCCTGTTAAACCCGCCGGATGGTATCCGGACCCCAATGACAATGATTCTGAGGTGTATTGGGACGGAAATCGCTGGCATGGACGGCGCGACAAGTTGCCGGATCCTGGAGGACCTCCCCCTCTTGGCGGCATGGGTAGCGTCGGAGCGTCCCCTTTGGACTCAATTTCTCAAAAATGGGCCGCCGCCTCGCCCGACTCAAAGAAAATGATGATTGCTTTCGGGGTTGCAGCTTTGGTCGTAATACTTATAGGTATTTTCTTCGTCGTGCTATCCACAAAGCCCTGGGAGTCTGAAACTCAGAAGCGCTGCCAAGCTACTATGCAGGCAGAAGGTTACCGAGGTGAACAACTCAAGGAAGCGATAAAGTTCTGCGTTAAATATGTTGAGGACTATGGCTCACCCCCGTCGCATTAATAATCTACGACGAGTAAACAATTACGTTCCCGAGACCGCTACGACGCGCCGGTGACCGGGATCAGCTCCGACTCGTACCCCACCTTCATGGACGCAACCAAAGGAGCAGGACGGTGATGACGACGCCTGTGCAAGCCGAGACATTCGAGGCGGCGTGGGAACGCTGGCACCGAGAACGCGAACAGTACTACCGCGACCCGCTGGGTTGGGTGAGTTTGACCGGATTGTATTGGCTAACAGAAGATTTCGACGAGGTGGCGGATCTTCCCGGTCGCTGGCGAGCGGACGCAGAGGCCGTCTATGTACAGGGCATCGACGGAACCGAACGGCTCGAACCCGTCGAAGGCGCGCCGGGGTTGCTGGTTGACGCCGGCGATCGCCGCATCGAGGTCATTCGCAGGACCGGTTCGGCCGCGCTGCGCGTGCACGACCCCAAGTCGCCGCACCTGCTGACCTACACCGGCATCCCCACCTACGCTCCTGATCAAAGCTGGTCAGTACCAGGCACATTCATCCGGTATGAGCGGCCCCGAACCGTGACGACGGGTGCTGTCGTCGAAGGGCTCGAACACCATCTGAACGCCGTCGGCGTCATCGAGTTCGAACTTTGCGGTGTCGCACTGCAACTCGTCGCGTTCGGTGCGGCCTCGGGCCCCCTGCATGTGTTGTTCACCGACGAAACCAGTGGCGTCACGACATACCCTGGCGGCCGGGCACTTTCGGTCGCCGAACCGGGTCCCGACGGCAGGGTGACGCTGGACTTCAATCGGGCGTCGAATTTGCCGTGTTCTTTCACCGACTACGCGACGTGCCCGGTGGCCCCGCCGGAAAACAGGCTGACGGTCGCTGTCGAAGCGGGCGAGAAGAACCCGCGCTAGGTCAATCGGACCCACCCGCCG
Source organism: Mycobacterium sp. NGS22 (assembly GCF_059813095.1). Lineage (NCBI taxonomy): Bacteria > Bacillati > Actinomycetota > Actinomycetes > Mycobacteriales > Mycobacteriaceae > Mycobacterium > Mycobacterium sp. NGS22. The sequence goes on along the minus strand of NZ_JCALDY010000026.1, from coordinate 46,477 downwards.
GGGCCCACCGCCGCTATTGCGTGCCTTATGCGTTGACTCCGGGGCAGTAGACCTTGATGGCGGCGTTGATCACGACATCCTGTTGCTGTGGTGAGCCGTCCCCGGCAATCGAGCGAACCTGGTCGCGGGTCGCTCCCTTAGTCAGGCGGTCGCAAATGGCATGCGACGTGCTGATCGCATGGGGTATGTCGAACGGCGGTTGTAGGCCACCCTGCATGTAAAGAGAAGGCAACTGGAACTGGCCTTTGTCCACGCCACAGTCTTCTGTGCAATTGGGGTCGGCCTGAGCTGCTGGCGGGGCGCTAGTCGCGTAACCGGCGGCGCTGACACCGACAGCCATGAGCAGCACGAAGGCTGCCGTCTTGACAGTGTTCATGACGGGTCTTTCCCCTTAATGAGGTGTTGGCCTTCCATTCCTAAGCGGTTCCGACCCGCCAAGCTCGTACATTAGTGTGACTCCAGCGTCGCCGTGACACGTTTCGAGTCGGGTTAAGAAAGTCCTGCTGGCAGCAGCCGACGGGCGCAACAATCCACGGGGTGACGCGCCGACGACCCGGTAGCGCTTGCCTTGCTTGGTCTCATAAGCCTGCACGAGTGCCAGCTCACTAGAGCAGGTCGCAATGTGGGCAAGAAGTGCCGCCGCACTGATAGCAGCACCTGCGCAGTCCGTTAGCTGGCGTTGAACCTCGCGGCGGAAATTAACGCCCGCTGAGCTGCGCCTTTAGAAGTCCCAGTCCTCGTCCTCGGTGACCACAGCCTTGCCGATCACGTACGACGACCCCGACCCGGAGAAGAAGTCGTGGTTCTCGTCGGCGTTCGGTGACAGCGCCGAGAGGATCGCGGGGTTGACGTCGGTCTCGTCGCGCGGGAACAGCGCCTCGTACCCGAGGTTCATCAGCGCTTTGTTGGCGTTGTAGCGCAGGAACTTCTTGACGTCCTCGGTCAACCCGACGTCGTCGTAGAGGTCCTGGGTGTACTCGACCTCGTTGTCGTAGAGCTCGAAGAGCAGCTCATAGGTGTAGTCCTTGAGCTCCGAACGCTTCGCCTCGTCCTCCAGCGCCAGACCGCGCTGGTACTTGTAGCCGATGTAGTAGCCGTGCACCGCCTCGTCGCGAATGATCAGCCGGATCATGTCGGCGGTGTTGGTCAGCTTGGCCCGGCTCGACCAGTACATCGGCAGGTAGAAACCGGAGTAGAACAGGAAGCTCTCCAGCAGTGTGGAGGCCACCTTGCGCTTGAGGGGTTCGTCACCGCGGTAGTACTCCAGCACGATCTCGGCCTTGCGCTGCAGATTCGGGTTCTCCTCCGACCAGCGGAACGCGTCGTCGATCTCGGCGGTCGAGCACAGGGTGGAGAAGATCTGGCTGTAGCTCTTGGCGTGCACCGACTCCATGAACGCGATGTTGGTGTACACCGCCTCCTCGTGCGGGGTCAGCGCGTCGGGGATCAGACTGACCGCACCCACGGTGCCCTGGATGGTGTCCAGCATGGTCAGGCCGGTGAACACCCGCATGGTGAGCTGCTTCTCGTTGGCGGTCAGCGTGCCCCAGGACGGAATGTCGTTGGACACCGGCACCTTCTCCGGCAGCCAGAAGTTGCCGGTCAGCCGGTCCCACACCTCGGCGTCTTTTTCGTCCTGCAGACGGTTCCAGTTGATCGCTGAGACGCGGTCGATCAGCTTTGCATTTCCAGTCACGCCGAACTCCACTTCACCAGGCCGAATGGGGCTGTGTTGCTTAGGCCACAAACACTACCCCTGGGGTCCGACAAGCCCGTGCAACACAAGGGGTTGTGTTCGCGTGTCGCTATGTCGAGTCCAGGATCAGCTGGACAGCGCGCTCGGGCTGATCCCAGTGCGGGAAGTGCCCGCACCGCTCGAACCAGTGCAGCGTGGCGTCGGGAAACGCTTCTCGAGCGCGGCGGGCCTGGCTGGGCGGTGTCACGCGGTCGTTTCGGCCCCAGCCGATGACGACGCGACCGTTGAGCGACCCGGCCGGCGCGCCCTGCTGCTTGGGACCATGGACCAGCGCGTGCAGTGCTTCGTCGAGGCGCGTCGCGCGGTCGAAACTCCGCAGTTCCTGCAGCACCAGGTCGGGCGACAGGCGCCACGGTTGGGCCGAGAACTGCAGCAGCAGCGCGGTCCGGCCGGCGCTGCTGCGGGTCAGCGCCGGTAACAGCGGCTGGATGCGGCGGATCAGCGCGATCGATGCGCCGATGGTCGCGTGGAAGACCTTCTGTTGCGCGTCGGTCCAGAAGCCGCCGGGATCGAGCGCCACCACCGTCCCGGCGTGGCCTCGTCGCGCCAGTTCCAGGACCATCCGGGCGCCCATCGAACTGCCCACGATGTCGATATCACCGAGGCGGTGCGCGGCGATGAAGGCTTCGACGGCATCGGTCAGCGAGGCGATGGTGGTCTCCCCCGGCAGCGGCGCGCTGTCACCGAACCCCGGCAGGTCCACCGCGATCACGTCCCGGCGTGCCGTCAGCTGCGGCAGCACGGATTCCCAGTTGCGCCAATTGGATCCGAGGCCGTGCACCAGCAGCAGCGGTCGACCGGATCCCCGGCGGATGAACTTCATCGCTGCTTGCTCCCCCTCGTGTCGTGGCGGGGTACCCAGCGGCCGGCGGCTCAACCCGAGTCGATGATCTGCACCACCCCGCCGGACACTCCGGCGACGAACAACCTGCCGGTGGCCGGGTCGACTCCGAGCGTGTACGGATTCTGCACTGTCGGAAAGCGTTGCATCGGAACAGGATTCGGTCCGCTCATGTCGTAGCCGACGACTTCGTTGGTGCCCGACGACGCCACCCACAGCCGGTCACGCGACCAGTCGTAGGCGACCCCGTACGGGCCGCCGGCCTGGTCGAATCTGGCCACCTCGCGGGGTGTGGGTAGCGGCGTGAACAGTCGGACGGCGTTGCCGCGAGTGTCGATCGCGATCATCCGCCCATGTCGGTCGGCGACCAGGTGGGTGGGTCCCGCGCCGGCCGGGGCGGAACCGACGATGGTCAAGCGTTCGGCGTCGTAGACGGTGAGGTCGTTCTTGCGTACGTCCACCACGCCCATCGAGGTGCCGACCGCCGCGGTCCCGGCCGGCTGAACGCTGTCGGTGAAGACCTTCACGATCTGCTCGCCGCGCAACACGGCCACGGTGCCACCGAGTTCGTTGGCGACGAAGACGGTCCCGTTGGATGCCGCGGCGGCGTCGTGCGGTTCGGTGCCGGTGCGGATCGGCGCGTGCGCGGGCCCAGACGGCAGGTCGACACGCACCAGCGAATCGGCCGACTCGACCGGAACCAGTACCGGACCGCCGGCGGCCGCGAGCTGAAGATGACGAACTCTGCCCGGCAACGGAATTCGGCCCGTGACGGCACCGGAATCGGCGTTGAGGAACACCAGCTCGTTGGGATCATGGGTAGCGACGGCGACCGTCCGCGTCGGTGCATCGACCACGATTCCTTCCGGGGTATGCCCCACCGCGATGGTCCGCCCCACCGGCGCATCCGGCGCCGGCGCCTTGAGCGGTTCGGCGGCCGTCGGCAACTTCACGGCCGGCGGACGGCTGCCCTCGGTCGGCACCCCCGCCGGCAGCATGCCGGTCGTGGTCGACCCGGCAGCCGACGTCGCCGCGTCGTTGTGGCCGCAAGCCGCTAACGCGAGCAAAGCCAAACCGGCGCACAGCTTTCGAATCACACGCGGGTGATACCCACTGGTGGGCCACGCAATACCTGAGCCGTAGGCGAAGCTGCAATGAATCATGTACCATCTGGTACATGAATACGGAGCACAGCGCCGAGATCGATGCACCGCCGGAAACCGTATGGGAGGTGTTCAGCGACGTCCAACGGTGGCCGGAGTGGACCGAGTCGGTCACTTCGCTGGCCGCACTGGACGGGCCCGCTCTCGCCGTCGGTAAGCGGTTCGCGATCAAGCAACCCCGGATGGGCAAGCTGGTGTGGACGGTGACCGACATCGAGCCAGGCGTGTCCTGGACCTGGGAACAGCGCTCCCCCGGCGCCCTGGCGCGCGCACGCCACGACGTCATCCCCCGAACGGACGGCACCACGTTGGTCCGTCAACAGATCGAGCAGTCCGGCGTGCTGGGCGCGTTGATAGGCCGGCTGATGACCAACATGACTAGGCGCTACCTCGCCATGGAGGCCAGCGGCCTGAAGCGCCGGGCCGAGGAGCGCAGCCGCGCGCATGGTCCGCACGCCTGACCTTCAACGGCGCCAACAGCTGCTGGACGCCCTGGTCGAGGAGTTCGCCACGCGCGGTGTGGGTGACCGCTCGCTGCGCGATGTCGCCGCGGCCGTCGGTACCAGCCATCGAATGCTGTTGCACCACTTCGGTTCTCGGGAAAATCTGTTGGTGGCGGTGGTGGAGCAGGTCGAGCGCAGACAGATGGGGTTGCTGCCCGAACTGCCGCCCGGCCCGGCCGACAGTTTCGCCGCCATGTGGGCCGACGTCCGCCGACCCGAACTGCGACGGCTGGAACGGTTGTTCTTCGAGTGCTACTCGCGGGCGGCGCAGGGCGAAACCCCGTTCGGGCAGATGGTTCCCGGCGCTGTCGACGGGTGGCTTGCCGAGGCCGACGACGTCACCGCCGGAACCGCCGATCGTGCAATGGTGCGACTGGGGCTCGCCGTGATCCGCGGACTGTTACTCGACCTCGTCGCCACCGACGACGAAGCCGGCGTCGACGCGGCCGCGAAGGCCTTCGAGAACCTGCTCAGGCACTAGCCGAAAGTTCGCGGCGAGCGTCCTTGCCGACCCCGAAGAACTGGTACTCCTCGGGTTTGACCGATCGGGTGGCCCGCCAGTACTGCCAGGTGTATCCGCCCCACAACACGGTGTTCTTGCCGTGCTCGTCCAGATACCAGCTCGCGCACCCGCCGGTATTCCACACCGACTCGGACAACTTGTGTTGCAGCGCGTCGTTGAACCGGTCCTGCGCTTCGCGGGTGGGAGCCAGCGCCTGCGCGCCCTTCTTGTCGCACTTGGCGATCGCGTCGGCGACGTAGCGGATCTGGGACTCGATCATGAACACCACCGAGTTGTGCCCCAGGCCGGTGTTGGGTCCCAGCAGGAAGAACAGGTTGGGCACGTCGGCGACGGTGACACCGCGGTGGGCGCCGATGCCCTCGCGGTTCCAGCGGTCCACCAGGTCCTCACCGTGCTGGCCCTTGATGTCGACGTAGGTGTAGGAGTCGGTGACGTGAAAGCCGGTGGCGTAGACGATGACGTCCACTTTCCGCTCGCGGCCGTCGTGGGTGAGGATCCCGTCGCGAGTGATCTTCGCGATGCCATCGGTGATGACCTCGGCATTCGGGCTGGCAAGCGCTGCGTAATAGGTGGACGAGTTCAAGATGCGCTTGCAGCCGATGCGGTAGTTCGGGATCAACTTGCGGCGCAGTTCGCGGTCCCGCACCGACCGGAACACGTTCCACTTGCAGTACGCCTCGATGAATTTCAGGGCATTCGGCCGCTTGGTCATGCCGATCGCCAGCGCCTCCTGCCCCCAGTAGATGGCCAGACGCACCAGCGCACGCAACCCCGGAACGTTCTCCATTGCCGTCCGCAGCGCTTTGGGGATCTCCGGGTTCGAGCGCGGCACCACCCACGGCGGGGTGCGCTGGTAGAGCTGCAGTTCGGCGACGTCACCGACGATCTCGGGCACGATCTGAATGGCGCTGGCGCCGGTGCCGATGATCGCGACCCGCTTACCGGTCAGGTCGACGCTGTGGTCCCACTCCGCGGAGTGAAACGCCGGACCCAGGAATTCGTCGCGTCCGTCGATGTCGGGGAACGACGGGATGTGCAGCGCCCCCGCCCCTGACACCAGGAACTGCGCGACGTATTCGCGTCCGTCGGCGGTGAAGACATGCCAGCGGTACTCGTCGTCGTCCCAGTGGCCACGGTCGACCAGCGAGTTGAATTCAATGTGTCGACGCAGTCCGTACTTCTCGGTGACGCCCTTGAGGTAATCCAGGATCTCGGGCTGGAAGGAGAACGGATTCTTCCAGTCGGGCTTGGGCTCGAAGGAGAACGAGTACAGATGCGAGGGGATGTCGCAGGCGCATCCGGGGTAGGTGTTGTCCCGCCAGGTCCCGCCGATATCGGCGGCCTTTTCCAGGATGACGAAATCGACCCCTTGCTTCTGCAGCGCGATGGCCATGCCGAGCCCGGAGAACCCGGTGCCGATGATCAGGACCCGGGTGTGTACCGGCGGTTTGTCCGACCGAGGTTTGCCGGATTCTTCTACCGCCGGCGTCACGACGTCAGTCATGGTTACTGATCTCTCTTGTCGTGGCCGCCCCGAGACCGTCGGACGGCCCGGGTCGACCGCTGAAACGCAGATACCCAGTACCACGGGTATCGGTTAGTCCGAATCTTATCCTCCGCCTCCGCGATGTCAACGCGGGTGCGAGTCAGCTCACGGCAGAGCGGCGGGCAGCGCGTCGTGGATGGGCTTGTCCGGGTCCAGCGTGATGCCCATCGTTTCGGCGGTGCCGACGATGACGCCCATCATGATCGTGGTCAGTTGCGCCACGAACTGCTCGCGTGTCATGGCGCGGGGACTGTCGGGTCCGGGACCCAGCCACCACTCGGTGGCTGAGGCGGCGCAGCCGAACGCCGAGAACGCAGCCAGTTCCAACGCCGCCTTGTTCAGCTCCATGTCGCGCAGCTCGTTGTTGAACATCTCCGCGATGGTCAGCGTGATCTCCCGGCCCTCATTGAGGGTCTTCACCGTCGCGTTCGACTGCGCGCTGGAGCTGCCCGAGATAAACACCCGCATCACATTGGGATGCTGGTCGAGCAGGTTGACGAACTCTTCGACCGCGCGGTGGATCACCTCGCGCGCCGAGTCGGTGGCCAGGTTGATGGACGGGAAGATCGCCGCCCACAGCATGTCCCGCAGCCGCTCCCCGATGGCCAGGAACAAGTCGGACTTGTCGGTGAAATGCCGGTAGATCTTCGGCTTGGCGGTGCCCGCTTCTTCGGCGATCTCCCGCACGCTCAGCTCGGGACCGAGCCGGTCGATCGCCCGGAACGCCGCATCGACGATCTCGTTGCGTACCTTCTTGCGGTGTTCGCGCCAACGTTCGCTGCGCGCGTCGACTTTCACCGCCGGCTTGGGGCCGGGGTGAGGTAAAGAAGGTCGAGGCACTCGCACCACGTCAAGCACCTTACCGCTTGGGCGCCGCTGACCTGCCGTTCCTCGCTGCGCCGAGCGTGAATGTCACGACGCAACACGCGCTGATCCGTCGTGGATGGCACACTCGGCGCGGGCGCTCACAGCATGCAGCTGACGCAACCCTCCACCTCAGTCCCTTCCAGCGCCATCTGTCGAAGCCGGATGTAGTACAGCGTCTTGATGCCCTTGCGCCAGGCGTAGATCTGCGCCTTGTTGACATCACGGGTGGTGGCGGTGTCCTTGAAGAACAAAGTCAGCGAAAGACCTTGATCCACATGCTGAGTGGCCGCGGCGTAGGTGTCGATGATCTTCTCGTAGCCGATCTCGTACGCGTCCTGGTAGTACTCCAGGTTGTCGTTGGTCATGTACGGCGCCGGGTAGTAGACCCGGCCGATCTTGCCTTCCTTGCGGATCTCCACCCTCGACACGATCGGGTGGATCGAGGACGTCGAGTGGTTGATGTAAGAGATCGACCCGGTCGGTGGCACCGCCTGCAGGTTCTGGTTGTAGATGCCGTGCTGCTGCACCGACTCCTTGAGCCGCTTCCAATCGTCCTGGTTCGGGATGCGAATCCCCGCGTCGGCGAAGAGTTGACGCACCTTCTCGGTCTGCGGCTCCCACACCTGTTCGGTGTACTTGTCGAAGAACTCCCCCGAGGCGTACTTGGACTTCTCGAAACCCTTGAAGTGGGTGCCACGTTCGATGGCGAGGCGGTTAGAGGCCCGCAGCGCGTGGTAGAGCACCGAGTAGAAGTAGATGTTGGTGAAGTCGATGCCTTCTTCGGAACCGTAGAAGATCCCCTCGCGCGCCAGGTACCCGTGCAGGTTCATCTGCCCCAGCCCGATCGCATGAGAATCGTTGTTGCCCTGCTCGATTGAGGGCACCGAGGTGATGTGGGTCTGGTCGCTCACCGCGGTCAGTGCGCGGATCGATACCTCGATCGTCTGGGCGAAGTCCGGCGAGTCCATCGTCTTGGCGATGTTCAGCGACCCCAGGTTGCACGAAATGTCTTTGCCCACTTTGGCGTAGGACAGGTCCTCGTTGAACAACGACGGCGTCGACACCTGCAGGATCTCCGAGCACAAATTCGAGTGGGTGATCTTGCCTTCAATCGGATTGGCCCGGTTCACCGTGTCCTCGAACATGATGTACGGGTAACCGGACTCGAACTGCAGCTCGGCCAGCGTCTGAAAGAACTCGCGCGCCTTGATCTTGGTCTTGCGGATGCGTGCGTCGTCGACCATCTCGTAGTACTTCTCGGTCACCGAGATGTCGGCGAAGGCCATCCCGTAGACGCGCTCGACGTCGTACGGCGAGAACAGGTACATGTCCTCGTTCTTCTTGGCCAGCTCGAAGGTGATGTCAGGGATCACCACGCCCAGGCTCAGCGTCTTGATCCGGATTTTCTCGTCGGCGTTCTCCCGCTTGGTGTCCAGGAAGCGGTAGATGTCGGGGTGGTGTCCGTTGAGGTACACCGCGCCGGCGCCCTGCCGCGCACCCAGCTGGTTGGCGTAGGAGAACGAGTCCTCCAGCAGCTTCATGATCGGGATGACGCCCGAGGACTGGTTTTCGATGTTCTTGATCGGCGCGCCGTGCTCGCGAATGTTGGTCAGCAGCAACGCAACTCCGCCGCCTCGCTTGGACAGCTGCAGTGCGGAGTTGATGGAGCGGCCGATCGACTCCATATTGTCCTCGATGCGAAGGAGAAAGCACGAGACCGGCTCTCCCCGTTGCTTTTTCCCCGAATTCAGGAACGTCGGGGTGGCCGGCTGGAACCGGCCGTCAATGATCTCGTCCACCAGCTTCTCGGCCAGGGCAGTGTCACCGGCCGCAAGGGTGAGCGAGACCATGACGACGCGGTCCTCGAAGCGCTCCAAATAGCGCTTTCCGTCGAAGGTCTTCAGTGTGTAGGACGTGTAGTACTTGAATGCGCCCAGGAACGTCGGGAAGCGGAACTTCTTGGCGTACGCGCGGTCCAGCAACGTCTTGACGAAGTTGCGCGAGTACTGGTCGAGAACCTCACGCTCGTAATAGTTTTCGCGGATCAGGTAGTCGAGCTTCTCGTCCTGATTGTGGAAGAACACCGTGTTCTGGTTGACGTGCTCCAGGAAATACTGGCGGGCAGCCAGCACGTCCTTGTCGAACTGAATCCTGCCGTCGGCGTCGTACAGATTCAGCATCGCGTTGAGCGCGTGATAATCCGTTTCGTTCTGCAACGCGTGCGTGCCGGTGGTTACAGGCTCTGCAGTGACGGTTGGTGGCACGTCTGTTCCTTCCAGAATTGAGCCAGGCCCGCACGGACGGCGTCGACGTCGTCCTGGGTGCCCATGAGTTCGAAGCGGTACAGGTACGGAACACCGCACTTGCGGGACACCACGTTGCCCGCGTAGGCGAATTCGGCACCGAAGTTGTTGTTGCCCGCGGCGATGACTCCGCGGATCAGCGAGCGGTTGTGCTCGTTGTTCAAGAACGCGATGACCTGCTTGGGGACGTAGCCGCCGTCGTTGATATCCGGGGTGGCCCGCCCGCCGCCGTAGGTCGGCAGCACCAGCACATACGGCTCGTCGACCTCAATGCGGCCATGCAGGGGTATCCGCGTGGCGGGAACACCCAGCTTCTGCACGAAGCGGTGGGTGTTCTCCGACACGGACGAGAAGTACACCAGGTTGCGCCCGGGGATGTCCGAGATGTCCATCACACACCGCAACCTTCCTTACTTGTTCGTCTGCCCGCTCTAGGCGCTCAACGCCGAGTCGGCGAGTGCCTTGATGCGGTCGGGCCGGAAACCGGACCAGTGGTCGTGCTCGGTCACCACGACGGGCGCCTGCAGATAACCGAGCGCCATCACGTAGTCGCGCGCCTCGGTGTCCAGGGTGATGTCCACCTTCTGGTAGGCGACGCCCTGCTTGTCCAGCGCCTTGTAGGTGGCGACGCACTGCACGCAAGCCGGCTTGCTGTAAACGGTGATGCTCATGGGCGTACCGCTCCTTTGCGGGGGAAGTTCGACGGGACTGGCAACGACTCTGGTGGTACTTCTGCACTACTTTCAGCGCTCCGGCAGGCTTCCAGATTCCCGTGCTGCGGACTCCGGGTCGCCTGACCCTTCGACGCCGATTCCGGGAAGCTCATCGTGCCCTCGCTGACCTGTGGGGACCCGGTGAACCTGGGATCTGCCGGTCCTCGGAACACTACACCTAGGGGGTGATAACACAATGAGATACAAGATGTTCGAAACAACATTCTTGAAATTCCCAGGTCGTAAGCCTGAGCCGGGCGTGTCGTCGGCGTGTCGCAGATCACATTCCGACCCAGGGGTGTACAGCGGCTTCGCATGGGACCCGGTATATCAGCGACCACCGACAACCCCGGATTCGCTGAGCCATACGCCCAGCCACCAGCAAAGCCGCCGACACCAGTGTCGACGGCTTTGACTAGAGCTTTTGACGCGCAGCAGGCGATCGGCTGACGCCCTCGGCGAATCGACGGCTCAACCGACCTCGGTGGCGAGCTTGCCGACCACGTCCGCAACGCTGGCCGACAACTCCGCATTCTGGGCCGGGGGGTTGCCGCCCAACGACTTGAACGGCACCGACAGCTTGATGGCCTCGACAACGCGCGCCCCGGCGATCCCGAACGACTTGCGGGTGTCGTCGTGTGCCCACACTCCGCCGTATTGCCCCAGCGACCCGCCGATGACCGCCAGCGGTTTGCCCTTCAGCGCGCCGTTGCCGAACGGGCGCGACAACCAGTCGATGGCGTTCTTGAGCACCGCGGGCATGGTGCCGTTGTATTCCGGGGTGACCACCAGAGCGGCGTCCGCGTCACTCGCGGCGGCCCGCAGCGCGGCGACCGCAGGGTGCTCGTCATTCTTCGCACCGACCGCGGGGTCGAAGTCCTCGTTGTAGAACGGCAGATCCGCCAATCCCTCGAACACCGTGACAGTCACGCCGTCGGGGGCCACCTCTGTGGCGAGCGCAGCGATCTGGCGGTTGATCGATTCGGCGCGCAAGCTGCCCACCAAGGCCACGATCTTGATATCGGTCATCACTACGTCCCCTTCTGGTCGATTACATCCTCGCACGACGAAACCGGACTGTAGTCCGATTTATTCCGGCCGGCCGCGATACAGTGCAGAGGTGACCGGTATCGAGGTGTCCAGAGGGCTACCGGTACCCACCCTGCAACAGCCGCAACAAGTGCGCAGCGACGCCGCACGCAATCGCGCACTACTGCTGGCGGCGGCCCGCAAGCTCGTGCGGGAACGCGGTGCCGACGCGGTCACCATGGACGACGTCGCGGCTGCCGCGGGCGTGGGCAAGGGCACGGTGTTCCGCCGTTTCGGCAGCCGTGCCGGGCTGATGATGGAACTGCTCGACGAGGACGAAAAGGCCAGCCAGCAGGCATTCCTGTTCGGTCCGCCACCGCTGGGGCCGGACGCGCCGCCATTGGATCGGCTCATCGCGTTCGGCCGGGAGCGGATCTGCTTCGTGCACACCCACCACGAGTTGCTGTCGGCCGCCAACCGCGACCCGCATACCCGCCGCATCGGCGCGGCTGCCGTGCAACGCCGCCATGTCCAGGTCCTGCTGCAGGCGGCCCACAGCACCGGCGACCTCGACGCGCAGACCGACGCGCTGCTGGCCCTGCTCGACGTCGACTACGTCGAACACCAACTCACCGACGGCGGCCACACCCAACAGACGTTGGGCGACGCCTGGGCGAGCCTGGCCGGCAAGCTGTGCGGGCGGTGACCACCCCCGGAAGCCACCGCTGGGTCCTGCATGTAGACCTCGACCAGTTCCTGGCCTCGGTGGAATTGCGTCGTCACCCTGAGTTGGTCGGGCTGCCCGTGATCGTCGGCGGCAACGGCGACCCGGCCGAACCGCGCAAGGTCGTCACCTGCGCCTCCTATGAGGCCCGCGAATACGGGGTGCACGCCGGCATGCCGCTGCGAGCCGCCGCCCGCCGTTGCCCGGACGCGACGTTCCTCCCCTCGGATTCCGCCGCCTACGACGCCGCCTCCGAGCAGGTGATGGGATTGCTGCGCGACCTCGGGCATCCCGTCGAAGTGTGGGGCTGGGACGAGGCGTACGTCGGAGTCGCCGGCGACCCGGCAACCGTCGCCGAGCAGATCCGCACCGTGGTGTCGTCGGAAACCGGCCTGTCCTGCTCGGTCGGCATCAGCGACAACAAACAGCGCGCCAAGATCGCGACCGGGTACGCGAAACCGGCTGGCATCTTTGCGCTCACCGACGCCAACTGGATGACGCTGATGGCCGAGCGCCCGGTCGACGCACTCTGGGGCGTGGGGCCCAAGACCACGAAAAAGCTTGCCGCTCTGGGTATCTCGACGGTCCGACAACTCGCTCATGCCGATGGCGAGCTGCTGACGTCGACGTTCGGGCCGCGCACCGGCCTGTGGCTGCTGCTACTGGCCAAGGGCGGTGGGGACACCGGCGTCAGCGCCGAACCGTGGGTGCCGCGCTCACGCAGCCACGTGATCACGTTTCCGCGCGACCTGACCGAGCGGGCTGAAATGGATTCGGCGATAGCCGATTTGGCGCGCCAGACCCTGACAGATGTGGTGAACGAGGGCCGCGTCGTCACACGCGTCGCGGTCACGGTGCGCACCGCGACGTTCTACACCCGCACCAAGATCCGCAAACTCGACGCACCGACCACCGATGCCGACGTCATCGTCACCGCCGCCGTGCGCGTCCTGGATCTGTTCGAACTGGATCGCCCCGTCCGACTGCTCGGGGTGCGCCTAGAACTCCAGATGCCGCACTAGGCGCCCGATTCGAGCCCGCGGGTCGGCGGACCAGGCCGCAGCGCCCGCGTGAAGATCGAATTGACCTGGCGCATCGCCACGCTGTAAGGCCACCACGCCAGCCGTTTGAACGCATACAGCGCCCGGATGTCCGGCGAGGTGTAGATGAGATACCGGTTCTTGGCGACCCCGGCCAGGATTTTCTCGGCTGCCCGTTCCGGTGAGACGGCATGGCCGCTGAAACGGTCGACCCAGCGGGCGACCTGCGGGTCCTCGCGGTCCACCCCGGCGATTTCGACGGTGTTGACCAGCGGCGTCTTCACCGCACCCGGCACCACGACCGACACCCCGATGCGGTGGCGGGCCAGGTCGAAGCGCAACACTTCGGAAAGTCCGCGCAAGCCGAATTTGCTTGCGCTGTAAGCGGCATGCCACGGCAGCGCGACCAGTCCCGCCGCCGAGGACACGTTGACCACATGTCCGCCCCGGCCGGCCGCGACCATTTGCGGGACGAACGACTCGATCACGTGGATGGGACCCATCAGGTTGATCGCGACCATCTTGTTCCATTGTTGGTGCGACAACCGGTCGACGGTGCCCCACGCCGAGACGCCGGCGATGTTGAGCACCACGTCCATGCTGCCGTGCGTGGTATGGATGTCGACGGAGAACGCCGACACCTGCTCGTAGTCGGAGATGTCCAGGACGCGATAGGCGGGCACCTCCGCGCCCAGCGCCCGAGCGTCGGCCACCGTCTGAGTCAGGCCGTCCGCGTCGCGGTCGGTCAGATACAGCTCAGCCCCCTGCGCGGCCAGTCGCAACGCCGTGGCACGGCCGATACCGCTGGCCGCACCCGTCACGAAGCACCGCTTCCCGGCGAAATACCGCTTTGCTGCTGAATTCTGCTGCGCCATGGTCGAGACGATACGGCGCGGGAACCCTACCGACTGGGACCGCCCCACAGCGCGTTCAGCCACAGCTGTTCCAGCACCCGCACCCGACGTTCCACATCGTCGTCCCGGCCGACGAGTATGGGGTCCCCGGTGAGCATCAACGCGGTGGTCCCCGCCAGGGTACGAATCAAGATCGGCAGGTCGTCGCTGATCGGTTGCGCTGTCCCGGCTTTGACCTCGGCATCGACGATGTTCACGATCTGGCCCAACAGCGTTTCGAACTGCTTGTCCAGAATTTCGCGGATCTCGACGTCGGTTTGACGGGCCGCGTTGCACGCGGTCATCACCGGATCGTTGTTCGCGTAGACCACCGCTGCGCTGCCGACCATTCGCTTGGCGAATTGTTCCGGCGACTCACCGGGCTGGCGGGGCGCGAAATACTGGGTGAGTTCCTCGAGTTCTTCGGCGGCCTCGGCCAGGATCTGCGCGAGCACCGAATACTTCGAGTCGAAGTAGAAGTAGAAGCCGGAGCGGGCCACACCCGCTCGCAGGCTGATGGTGCTGACCGACAACTCAGCGAACGGCCGCTCCTGCAGGAGCTCACGGACCGCCTGCATGATCGCCACGCGGTGCTTGTCACCGCGTCGCCGCAGTGGCGCGCCGTCATCCCGACTCGCTGCGTTGCTATTCACTCCCGATCACCACCTGACCATTGCACCATGCCGCCCGCAACAAAACTTGACAGCCGTCAACTTCATCCCGAGGATGGACGGTAGTGACGGCCGCCACAGCCGCGAAGGAGCGTGTCAATGACGACAATCAGCACCCCCGCTTATCTGCTCGATCAGGCGCAGCGGCGGTTGACGCCGTCGTTCAACAATTTCCCGGGTATGGCCCTGGTCGAGCGCAAGCTGCGAGACGTCCAATTCCCCGAGACGCGGCTCGCCGATCCCCCGCCGGACAGTGGCCTCAAGCCGGTCGTCGGCGACCGCGGGCTGCCGATCCTGGGGCACATGATCGAAATGCTCCGCGGTGGCCCGGACTACTTGATGTTCCTCTACGAGAACAAGGGGCCGGTGGTCTTCGCGGACTCGCCGGTGATGCCGTTCGTCGTGGCGCTGGGTCCCGATGCCGCGCAGACCATCTACTCCAACCGCAACAAGGACTATTCGCAGCAGGGCTGGACGCCGGTGATCGGCCCGTTCTTCCGCCGCGGACTGATGTTGCTCGACTTCGAAGAGCACATGTTCCACCGGCGGATCATGCAGGAGGCGTTCATCCGGTCCCGGCTGGTCGGCTACGTCGAACATATCGACCAGGTGGTGTCGAAGGTCGTCAGCAACGACTGGGTGACCAACGACCCCCGGTTCCTGCTCTATCCGGCGATGAAGGAACTGACCCTGGATATCGCATCCATGGTCTTCATGGGTCACGAGCCGGGTAGCGACCGCGAGCTGGTCACCAAGGTGAACAAGGCGTTCACCACGACGACCCGCGCCGGCAACGCCGTCATCCGGGCCGGGGTACCGCCGTTCACGTGGTGGCGGGGGCTCAAAGCCCGCGAGTTGCTGGAGAACTATTTCGAGGAGCGGGTTAAGGAGCGTCGCGGCAAAGATGGCAACGACCTGCTGACCGTGCTGTGTCAGACCGAGGACGAGGACGGCAACAAGTTCTCCGACGAGGATGTCGTCAACCACATGATCTTTTTGATGATGGCCGCCCACGACACGTCGACGTCCACGGCCACCACGATGATCTACTACCTGGCCGCCAACCCCGAATGGCAGCAGCGTTGCCGCGACGAATCCGACCGACTCGGCGACGGTCCGTTGGACATCGAATCGTTGGAGAAGCTGGAGTCGTTGGACCTGGTGCTCAACGAATCGATCCGGTTGGTGACGCCCGTGCAGTGGGCGATGCGCCGCACGGTCCGCGACACCGAGCTGGTGGGTCACTATCTACCCAAGGGCACCAACGTCACGGCGTTCCCGGGGATGAATCACCGGTTGCCCGAATTCTGGACGGACCCGATGAAGTTCGACCCGGAGCGTTTCACCGAGCCCCGCAACGAGCACAAGCGGCACCGGTATGCGTTCACCCCGTTCGGCGGCGGCGCGCACAAATGCATCGGGATGGTGTTCGGCCAGCTCGAGGTCAAGACGATCCTGCACCGGCTGTTGCGACGCTACCGCCTGGAACTCCCGTACCCGGGTTACCAGCCGCGCTGGGACTACGGCGGCATGCCCGTCCCGATGGACGGCATGCACATCGTGTTGCGTCCGTTGTAAGTCCGCCTGACACCGTCAGGCCAGCAACCGGTTGGCGCAGGCGATCACCGCCCGTAGCGCCGACTGTGTCGGATCATCCGCCCAGCCCATGGCCCACTCGGCGCCGACGCCGTCGGTGCCGCGGACGAACGTCATGGTGCGACCGGCCGCATGCATCTGGTGAAACTTCTGGATTTCCAACAAGATTCCGCGCTCGTGCAGCATCGCGGTGAGCGCCGCGATGGGCCCGCTCGCCGATGCGGTCAACGCGCCGATGCGATCGCCGAAGGCGAGCACCGCACGGAAATTCCGGGCCTGTGGACCCAGCCGGGTGGCTGGCCGCTGGGGGTCTGTACATGCCCAACGACCCAGCCGCAGCGGCCCGTTGGCTCGGCCGTAGGTCGCGACGAACCCTTCCCAGGTCATCGCGGCGGCCGGGGTGCGCAGGCCCTGCGGCAGCTCGACGCCGAACTGGCGTCCGAACCAGACGTCGGCGGTGCAGTCGAAGTCGTGCGGGGAAAGGGTCATGGTGCCGGTCTTCTCTGGCTCGAAGGAGCGACCGACGGTAATAGCTTCCGACCCACAGCGGGGGGTCGGTCTGGATCAGACCCCGCTGCGGGTGCTGGCTACTACGGCACGATCGAGAAGACGCACGATCGGAGACGTTAGACCGCAGCTGTCGTCAGGCGCAAGTGCATTTCCTGTGCAATATCGCGAAACGGCTAGCCCCGTTCAATCGCGGCGATAACATCACGACACTGTTCGCAACCCAACCGCGTTCAGGTGCGAGGAAGGCGAGTCCGAATGAAAGCGAAGAGCAAGACTTTCAAAACCGTCGCTGCGATCATCTTTGCCGCATTCGCGTTGTTCTCCGTGGGTTGCGGTAGCACACTTCGTGACACCCCACTTCCGGATGTAGGCATAGAACATCCGCAGTGAGCGGTTGGCGGTATGGCCGGCATCCCGCAACGGGTAGTGGCCCTGCCCACCGCGTGACGCGCCTCAGCAGGTCAGCAACATGCATCCTGCGACCGGGCCGCCGCCCACCGATACCACGCCGACCTCGGGGCGTTGCGAAACCTGGCGCTCGCCGGCGTCACCGCGCAGTTGCAGGCATCCTTCGTGCAACGCCCAATAGCCGTGCATGCGACCGGCCGACAGCTGCCCGCCGTAGGTGTTCAGCGGCAGCTGCCCGTCACGCGCGATGCGAACGCCGCCTTCCACGAACGGGCCGGCCTCCCCGTCACCGCATAACCCGATGGCCTCCAGCCAGGCGAGCGTGAGATAGGTGAACCCGTCGTACAACTCGGCGACCTGAATGTCGTTCGGCGTCAACTCCGTTCGCGACCACATCTGCGCGGTGGCGTCCGACATCGCCATCTTCGGATAGTCATCGCGGTGGAACCATCCGCCGGCACCGTTGGAACCGCCGATCGCCTCGACCCGCACGGCACGGTGCGGGCAGTCGTCGGCGTAATCCGCGTGCGAAACCACCACTGCAATCGAGCCGTCAATGGGCACATCGCAATCGAGCAATCCGAACGGTGTGGACACCAACCGCGCACCCAGGTAATCGGACATCGTCATCGGGTCCCGGTAGACCGCGCGGGGATTCAATGCGGCGTTGCGCCGGCCGTTGAGGGCGATCCAGCCTAGTTGTTCCTTGGTGGTCCCGTACAGGTCCATATGCCGACGGCAATGCAGGGCCAACCAGTTCGCAGCCGAATAGGCATGCGCCGCAATCAGATCGTTGATGTCGTCCATCGCGCCGACCGCGGGACGCTCTTCACCCTCGGGGGTGGAGAACATCCGCGCGAGCGGCGGGGCGGGCGCGTTCTTGTCCTGGGGCAGCACGGTGCCGCCGAGCATCTGGATGGTCCGGTAGACCACCACATGCCGTGCCCGTCGTTCGGCGACCGCCCGGCACGCCGACATGACCGGACTCAGCAACCCGCCGGTGCCGAAACCGCTGCCACAGTCGCTCGCATCGATCCGCAGCGCGGCGTTGACCTCCCCCGCCGGGGTGTCACCCAAGGTGGCGATTCCGTCGACATCGGCCGGCGCCAATCCCGCGTCGTCGATGGCGGCGCGGACCGCCTCCATGGTGAGATCCCGTCCCGGGATGCCGGTTCGACGACCGATCCGGGAGATGCCGACGCCGGACAGGACCGCATCTTTTTCGAAGAACTCCACTTGCACCGTCCGTAGCATCTACGCGCCGCACACGTCTAAGAAGGGATCCGGTAGAGCGTACTGTATTGGTCGTGACAACCGAGTCGGCCACCTCCCCACTGCTCGTGGAGCATTGCGACACGTGCGCGCGGTGGGTGCACCCCGCCACCGGTACCTGCCGCGATTGCGCAGCCGAATTGACGGCCAAGCCGGTCTCGGGACGTGGGACGGTGTTCACCTACACGGTCAACCACCACCCGTACAACCCGGAGATCCCCACGCCGTACGTCATCGCGCTGGTCGAACTCAGCGAACAGAGCGGACTGCGTGTCGCAGCCAATATCGTTGACTGCGAGCCGGATTCGGTGACCTGCGGAATGCCCGTCCAGCTTCGGCCGGAGAAGGGTTCCAGCGGAGCACCGCTGTTCGCGCCCGCCTGAGCCCGAGGCGCGAGCAGACGCAAAAGCCCCCGTTTCGGCACGAAAACGGGGGCTTTTGCGTCTGCTCGGCCGGAGCCTAGTTGATCAGCGGGTCGCGGGGCATGCCCAGGATCCGCTCGGCGATCTGGTTGCGGGTCACCTCCGAGGTGCCGCCGGCGATCGCCATGCCGCGTGCACCCATCACCATCCGGCCGGCCAGCGCGCCCGCGCCGTCCAGCAGCACGGTCTCGGGGCCGGCCAATGTCGTGGAGATGGCCGCACCCTCGATCATGTGATCGGCCAACTTCAGCTTGGTGACATTGCCTTCGGGTCCCGGCCCCGCGCCTTCCACGCTGCGGGCGGCGCGACGCAGATTCAGCAACCGCAAGGCATTCTCCTCGGCCAGGTAGCGACCCACGCGAAGAACTATGCCTGCCAACTCATCTGAGCGCTGCCGAGCAAGCTTCACCAACTCCGGCGCCAACGCCTCGTAGAACGAGCCGCTGCCGCCGATGCTGACGCGTTCGTTGCCCAGCGTCGCGCGCGCGACGGTCCAACCGGAGTTGGGCGCCCCGACCACATCCTCGTCGGGCACGAACAGGTCGTTGAAGAACACCTCGTTGAAGTCCGAACCGCCGGTGATCTGGCGCAGCGGCCGCACCTCGACCTCGGGGGCATTCATGTCGACGATCACCGCGGTGATGCCGGCGTGCTTGGGAGCCTCGGGATCGGTGCGCACGGTTGCCAGACCACGTGCGCAATAGTGGGCCCCGCTGGTCCACACCTTCTGGCCGTTGATCTTCCAGCCACCATCCACGCGGGTGGCCCGGGTCTTGACGGCCGCAGCGTCAGAACCGGCGTCCGGCTCGGAGAACAACTGGCACCAGATCTCGTCCTTGCGTAGCGCCTTCTCGACGAATCTCTCGATCTGCCAATCGGTTCCGTGCTGAATCAGCGTCAGGATGACCCAACCGGTGATGCCGTAGTCGGGGCGTTTGATACCGGCGGCGCGGAACTCCTCCTCGGTCACCAACTGCTCCACCGCGTCCGCGGCGCGGCCCCACGGCTTGGGCCAGTGCGGCATCACGTACCCGGTCGCGATCAGCTTGTCGCGTTGCGCCTCCTTGTCCAGGCCGGCGAGTTCGGTTGCGTCGGCACGGATTTGGGTACGCAGTTCTTCGGCCTCGGGCGGCAGGTCCAGGCTGTTGTCCCGCGCGACCCCGGCCGCCGTCAGATCGAACACATCCTGAGCCGGCCCGTCACCACCGAGCACCGCGGAAGTCACCAGCGCCCGGCGCAGATGCAGATGCGCGTCGTGCTCCCAGGTGAAGCCGATGCCGCCGTGCACCTGGATGTTGAGTTCGGCGTTGCGGGCGTAGGCGGGGAACGCCAGAGTGGCGGCGACGGCGGCGACGAGCCGGAATTGTTGCTCGTCTTCGGATTCCGCGCGCGCGGCGTCCCACACCGCTGCCAGCGCCGACTCGGCCGACACCAACATGTTCGCGCAATGATGCTTCACCGCTTGGAAAGTGGCGATGGTGCGGCCGAACTGCTTGCGCACCTTGGCATATTCCACGGCGGACTCGACGCAGTCGGTCGCCCCGCCCACTGCTTCGGCGGCCAGCAAGGTCCTGGCCCGGGCCAGCGTCGACGCCGCGGCGCCGGACAGGACGTCGTCGGCGCTCACCTTGACATTGTCGAGCCGCACGCGCCCGGACCGGCGGGTCGGGTCGAGGTTCTCCGGTACTTGCACCGACACCCCGTCGCGGTCGCGCTCCAGCACCAGGACGTCGTCACCGGCGGTGACCAGCAACAGCTCCGCCAGTCCGGCCCCCAGCACGATGCCGGCGTCGCCGTCGGCGACACCGTCGGACAACCGCACGCTGCCGCCCAATCCGATTGCCGCGGTGACACATCCGTCGAGGAGGCCGGGCAACAGTCGCGACTTCTGTTCGGCGCTACCGTCATTGGCGATCACCGCCGAGGCGATGACCGTGGGCACGAACGGACCGGGCGCCACCGCGCGGCCGAGTTCCTCGATCACCACGACGAGTTCGGGCAGGCCGTAGCCGGAACCACCGTGCTCCTCGGGGATATGCAGGCCGAGCCAACCGAGTTCGACGATGCCCTGCCAGAACGCCGGCCGTGCCTCCTCCGGCGCGTCCAGCAGCGAACGCGCAGCCGCGCGGGCCTTCTGCGAGGTGAGGAACCCGCGGGTCACCTCGGCGAGTTCGCGGTGGTCGTCGGTCAGTGCGATACCCATGCGGGCCCTCCTCGCGGCACGGCAGGAGCCCGCCCCGTCGCGGACTCCTGGAATTAGTTGAAGAGACTACTCACCGCCCGAGGAGGGCCGACGGGTCGCTACTTCGGTGCGAACCGCTGCCCGGCGTCGAGGCGCAGGCACTGTCCGTTGAGCATCGGGTTGTCGACGATGGCCGCGACCAGCTTGGCGTATTCCTCGGGTCGACCCAGTCGCTTGGGGAAGGCGGCGTCCTTGGTCAGGGCTGTCGCGAACTCGTCGGGAATGCCCTTGGTGAGGCCGGTCGCGAACAGGCTCGGCGCGATGGCCAGCACCCGGATCCCCAGCGAACCCAGGTCGCGTGCCATGGTCAGGCACATGCCCGCGATGCCCGCCTTGGCCGCGGTGTAGGCGACCTGCCCGATCTGGCCCTCGAAGGCGGCGATGGATGCGGTGTTGATGATGACTCCGCGCTCGTCGTCCTCGGGCTCGTTCTTGCTCATGTGCGCCGCGGCCAACCGACTGATGTTGAAGGTGCCGATCAGGTTGAGATCCACCACGGATTGGAAGGACTCGAGGTCGTGCGGTCCGGTCTTGGTCATGGTCCGCTTGGCGATGCCGCCACCGGCCGTGGTGACCGTGACGTGCAGGCCGCCGAGGTCGTCGACCGCGGCCTGCAGCGTCTGCTCGGTGCCGGCGAAGTCGGTGACATCGACGGGGTAGAACTTGCCGCCGATCCCCTCGGCGACCTCTTTGCCGTCCGAACCCTCGCGGTCGAACACCGCGACCTGCGCTCCCCGTTCGTGCAGCAGCTCGGCACTGGCCCGCCCCATGCCCGAAGCGCCGCCGATGACGACGACCTTCTTTCCGCTGATCTCCATCCAGACCTCCGTGTTCTCTAGGGTTGTCAGAATCCCTCGAATTTGTAACGTTACGAGGCACGCTAGCGGGTCCGTCCGCCGGGGTCTCGAGCACGGCACCGGTTCGGGCGATCAGCGACCCGAAGGCGGTCAGGAGGTCAATCGAGCCCACGGGGGCAGCGGCACGGACAACAACTCCGCTCCGCCCGGCGCGCTCAGGGCCAGCAGCGCAGTCGGAATGCGGTGCAAAGGAAGCACGAAGTCGGCGCAACCGGTGGCGATTGCGTTGGCCGGCATCCCGGGCGCCTTGGCCTCGGACGGTTCCTGAACCAGCACCCGGCCCCCGTTGGCTTTGACCGCCCGGCAGCCCTGGCTGCCGTCGGCCTGATACCCGGTCAGGATCACCGCGACCGTCGGGCCGGCGCCGGCCGCACTGGTCAACAGCGCGTCGACGGTGCCGGCCTTCGTTGCCGGCCGCAGCACCCATCGCCCGTCCGCGTCCATGCCGGCGGCGGTGGCTCCCGGCACCACGGTCACACCCGGGCGGTGGACGGGTGCCCCGTCCTTGGCGACCTGCACCGGCAAGTCTGTCTTGCGGGCGAGCACCGCCGCGAGCGGATCGTTCGTCGTTAGTTGCGGACGATGCTGCGCCGCCAGAATCGGCACCGGATACCACTTCGGCAGACCGGCCAGCACCGTGCCGAAGGCATCCATGCCGCCCAACGAGGCGGCAAGCACCACGAACGAGAACCCCGAGGTGGTGTGTCGGGTGGCGGACATACCGGAAAGCCTAGACCTTCTGTCCGCTGGCTGACATAAGTCGCGGCAACACGGGTAGTCCCCCGGGAATCCCGGGCGACAAGGAGTGAGACCAATGAGTCAAGACGGTTTCCGCCGCAACGCCATCCTGGCGCAACTGCCCGACGACGAATATGAGCGAATCGAGAAGCGGTTGCGATTCGAGCATTCGGAGATCAGACGGGAGGCCTACCGGCCGGACGAACCCATCGCCGAGATCTACTTCCCGTTGTCGTCGGTCTATTCGCTGATCGCGGTGGTCGACGGCCGAGGCGCCCTCGAGGTGGCGACCGTCGGTTACGAAGGCATGGTCGGGCTTCCGGTATTCCTGGGCGCTTCCAGCAGTCCACAATCCGCGTTCTGCCAGATCGCAGGCGACACTGCACGTCTCAGTGTTGCCGACTTCGGCCAAGTACTGGCGCGCGACGGCGCGCTGCATGCGCTGCTGAACCGCTTCACACAGGCCACCATGGTCCAGATCGCGCAGAACGTGGTCTGCAATCGCTCGCACGACACCGGAGCCCGCATGGCGCGCTGGCTGCTGACCACTCGCGACCGGGTCGCCAGCGAGAAGTTCTTCCTGACCCAGGAATTCCTCGCCCAGATGCTGGGAGTGCACCGACCCACCGTCTCCGAGACCGCGCAACGCCTCCAAGAGGCGGGGTTGATCCGTTACAGCCGCGGGTCGCTCTCCATCGAGGACCCAGAGCAACTCGGGCGAATTGCTTGTGAGTGTTACGGCATCGTCAAGGCGGAGTTCGACGCCATTACTCATTTCAACTGAGCCCAGCCGGTGCCGCCCTCTGTCGGTGCATCGTGCCAAGCTCGGCACCGTGCTCCTTCTGGACGTAGCAAGCACATCGCTCAACGTGGGCGGCACCTCGTCCCGGTTGACGAAGGTCGCCCACATCGCGGACCTGCTGCGACGGGCCGCGCCGGACGCCGAACTGGTCACCACCGTCGTGTCATGGCTGTCCGGTGAACTACGGCAGCGTCAGATCGGCGTCGGCTGGGCGTCGTTGCGCTCCCTGCCGCCGCCGGCTACGGAGCCGGTGCTGACCGTCGGCGAAGTCGATGCCACTTTCACCGAGATCGGCGCGGTGTCGGGCAAGGGGTCCCAGGCACGCCGCGCGGCGCTGATCGCCGGCTTGTTCGCCGCCGCCACCGAGACCGAACAGACCTTCCTGCTGCGACTGCTGGGCGGCGAACTGCGCCAGGGCGCGCTGGTCGGGATCATGACCGATGCCGTGGCCAAGGCGGCGGCGATGCCGGCCGCCACGGTGCAGCGGGCGGCGATGCTGGGTGGGGAGCTGGCGGCGGTCGCCGCCGCGGCGCTGAGCGGCGGCTCGTTGGAGGCGTTCACCTTGCGGGTGGGACGCCCGGTCGGGCCGATGCTGGCCCAAACCGCCACCGGCGTCGACGATGCACTCGAAAAGCACGGTGGCACAGCCATTTTCGAAGCCAAACTCGACGGTGCCCGCGTGCAGATCCACAGATCCGGAGCGACCGTCACCGTCTACACCCGCAGCCTCGACGACGTCACCGCCCGGCTGCCCGAGGTGGTCGAAGCCACCCTGGCCCTGCCGGTGAACGACCTGATCGCCGACGGGGAGGCGATCGCGCTGCGTCCGGACAACCGTCCGCACCGCTTCCAGGTCACCGCGTCACGCTTCGGGCGGTCCGTCGACGTCGAAGCGGCCCGCGCCAAGCAGCCGCTGTCGGTGTTCTTCTTCGACATCCTGCACCGCGACGGCGAGGACCTGCTCGACGCGCCGACCACCGACCGGCTGACGGCGCTGGACGCGCTGGTGCCCGCCTCGCAGCGAGTCGACCGGCTGGCCACGTCCGATCCCGCGGCCGCGACGGCGTTCCTGGAGGCGACGCTGGCCGCCGGACACGAAGGCGTGATGGCCAAGGCCCCGGGCGCGCCGTACCAGGCCGGGCGGCGCGGCGCCGGCTGGTTGAAGGTCAAACCGGTGCACACCCTCGACCTGGTGGTGCTGGCGGTGGAGTGGGGCTCGGGGCGCCGCCGCGGGAAGCTGTCCAACATCCATCTGGGCGCGCTGGACCCGACCACCGGCGGATTCGTCATGGTCGGAAAAACCTTCAAGGGCATGACCGATGCCATGTTGGACTGGCAGACAACCCGATTCACCGAGCTCGCCGTCGACGGCACCGACGGGTACGTCGTGCAACTCAGGCCCGAGCAGGTGGTCGAGATCGCTCTGGACGGGGTACAGGGGTCAACCCGCTACCCCGGTGGGGCGGCGCTGCGGTTCGCGCGGGTGCTGCGCTACCGCGACGACAAACGCCCCGACGAGGCCGACACCATCGACGCCGTCCGCGCGCTGTATTGACTACCGAGTGTGAAGATCACGACGGGACACGCCGATCGGACGTCGGTAGATTCACAGTCGCGAGACCTTCCGGGAGGAGTTCGCCGTGGCGGACCAGCAGATCAGCTACGTCCGCACCGAGCCCGGCCTACCGCCCGTCGCGATCGTTGACCGCTCCCCGATCACGTTGGGGCACAAGATCTTTTTCGGCGTCGTCGCGCTGATCGGGGCCGGAGCCTGGGCCGTCGTCGCGTTCGCGCGGGGCGAGACCGTGAACGCGGTGTGGTTGGTGGTGGCGGCGCTGTGCACCTATGTGATCGGCTACCGCTTCTACGCGCGGCTGGTCGAGATGAAGATCGTGTGCCCGCGCGACGACCATGCCACCCCGGCCGAAATCTTCGACGACGGAACAGATTACGTCCCGACCGACCGCCGCGTGGTGTTCGGACACCACTTCGCCGCGATCGCCGGCGCCGGTCCGCTGGTCGGTCCGGTGCTGGCCGCGCAGATGGGTTACCTGCCCAGCGCGATCTGGATCGTGCTGGGTGCGGTGCTGGCCGGCTGCGTGCAGGACTATCTGGTGTTGTGGATTTCCACCCGGCGCCGCGGAAGGTCGCTGGGACAGATGGTGCGCGACGAGCTGGGAGCAACCGCCGGGACGGCCGCGCTGGTCGGGGTGCCGATCATCGTCACGATCCTGATCGCGGTGCTGGCTCTGGTGGTGGTGCGAGCGCTTGCCAAGAGCCCGTGGGGTGTGTTCTCCATCGCCATGACCATCCCGATCGCCGTCTTCATGGGCTGCTACCTGCGTTTCCTGCGCCCGGGGCGAGTCGGCGAGGTGTCTGCGATCGGCGCCGGCCTGTTGCTGACGGCGGTAATAGCCGGCGATTGGGTCGCCAACACCGAGTGGGGCTCGGCATGGTTCACGCTGTCGCCGGTCACCCTGTGCTGGCTGCTGATCGGTTACGGATTCGCCGCTTCGGTGCTGCCGGTGTGGCTGCTGCTGGCCCCACGCGACTACCTGTCGACGTTCATGAAGGTCGGTACGGTCGCGTTGCTGGCGCTGGGCATCTGCATCGCCCACCCGACGATCGCCGCGCCGGCGGTCTCGCATTTCGCGACCCGCGGCAACGGTCCGGTGTTCGCCGGTTCCCTGTTTCCGTTCCTCTTCATCACCGTCGCCTGCGGAGCGCTGTCCGGCTTTCACGCGCTGATCTCCTCGGGCACCACGCCGAAGATGCTGGAGAAGGAAGGCCAGATGCGGCTCATCGGCTACGGCGGCATGATGACCGAATCCTTCGTCGCGGTGATGGCGCTGCTCACCGCGGTGATCCTGGACCAGCACCTGTATTTCACGCTCAATGCGCCCTCGGCTCAGACCCACGACACCGCCGCCGGGGCCGCGCGCTACGTCAACAGTCTCGGCCTGTCAGGCAGCCCGGCCACCGCGGCGCAGATCGACCAGGCGGCACACAGCGTCGGCGAGCAGTCCATCGTCTCGCGCACCGGCGGAGCCCCCACGCTGGCGTTCGGAATGTCGGAGATGCTGCACCGGGTGTTCGGCGGTAGCGGTCTCAAGGCGTTCTGGTACCACTTCGCGATCATGTTCGAGGCGCTGTTCATCCTGACCACTCTCGACGCCGGCACCCGCGTCGCACGCTTCATCGTTTCGGACGGTCTGGCTAATCTCGGAGGTCCGCTGCGGCGGATGCGTGATGCGAGCTGGCGTCCCGGCGCGTGGATCTGCAGCCTAGTGGTGGTCGCGGCCTGGGGCGGGATCCTGCTGCTCGGTGTCACCGACCCGCTCGGCGGCATCAACACGCTCTTTCCGCTGTTCGGTATCGCCAACCAGCTGCTCGCGGCCATCGCGCTCACGCTGATCACCGTCGTCGTCGTCAAGACGGGCCGATCGAAATGGGTGTGGATACCGGGGATTCCGCTGCTGTGGGATCTCGCCGTCACGCTGACCGCGTCCTGGCAGAAGATCTTCTCGTCCGATCCTGCCGTCGGCTACTGGACCCAGCATGCGCAGTACTCCGCCGCAAAACAGGCCGGCAAGTCGGCGTTCGGGTCGGCGTCCGATCCCCACCAGCTCGACGCCGTCATCAGGAACACCTTCATCCAGGGCACCCTGTCGATCGTCTTCGCGACCGTGGTCATAGTGATTTTCTTCGCCGGAGTCGCGGTGTCTTTCAACGCAATTCGGGGTTCCGGCAGGCCACTGAGCGAAGACGAACCGGTGAGTTCGAAGCGATTCGCACCCGCAAGCTTGATCGCGACCGCGGCAGAACGGGCCGTGCAACGGCAATGGGATGCACAGCCCGCGGCCCGTGACGCGCCGGATGCTGTGCCGAAGTAGCCGCGAGAATCCGCCGAGGCTCTAAACTCGGGCGGGATGAGAGTCGGTATCGACTTCGGAACCACGCACACCGTCGCCGCGATCGTCGACCGTGGAAATTACCCGGTCGTCGCCTTCGACGGCGTCGATACCTGGCCGTCCCTGATCGCCGCCAACACCGCCGGAGAACTGCGGTTCGGGCTGGACGCCGCGGCAGTCCGGCACGAACCCGACTGGGAAGTGCTGCGCTCGTTCAAACGGCTACTCAACGACGCGGGCCCGCAGACCCAGGTCAGCCTGGCCGGCCGCAGCTACCCGTTGGTCGAGTTGCTCACCGGTTTCCTGGCCCAGCTCAAACACGACCTGCTGCGCCGCTCCAACGCCGGCTTCGAGGGCGACGACACCGTCGAGGCCGCGATCAGCGTGCCCGCCAATGCCAGCAGCGCCCAGCGCTTCCTCACCCTGGATGCGTTCGTGGCGGCCGGTTTTCACGTCGTCGCGTTGTTGAACGAGCCGTCGGCCGCGGGTCTGGAATACGCTCACCGCTACCGCTCCAGCATCACCGCCAAACGCGAATACGTGCTCATCTACGACCTCGGCGGCGGCACCTTCGACGCCTCGCTGCTGAAGATGGCCGGCCACGTCAACGAGGTCGTCGTCAGTGAGGGCATCCAGCGACTCGGCGGTGACGACTTCGATGAGGCGATCGCGCAACTCGTCCTGGCCGGATCGAAGCTGCCACCCCTGGACGGCGCCGCCTATGAGCTGTTGCTGGAGGAGTGCGCCGCGCGCAAGGAGGCCGTCGGCCCGCAGACCCGCCGGTTCCTGGTCGACCTCGCCGTCGACGGAGTCGACCGGCCGCCGTTCTCCTGCGGGATCGACGACGTCTACGCGGCGTGTGCACCACTCGTGGCCGAGACCGCCGACCTGCTCTCGCGGGTCCTGCTCGATCCGGCCGGCGACGGCTGGGACGTGCCGTGGTCGGAGGTGGCCGGCATCTATGTGGTGGGCGGGGCGGGCAGCTTCCCTCTCGTCGCTCGCATGCTGCGTAGCAATTTCGGCGACAAACGGGTCAAGCGGTCGCCCCACCCGTTCGCGGCAACCGCGATCGGCCTCGCGGTCTTTCTGGATACCGATTCCGGTTTCGTTCTGTCCGAGCGCTTTTCGCGGCACTTCGGTGTGTTCCGGGAGGCCCGGGCCGGTGCCGACGTCGTGTTCGACCCGATCGTGCCCAAGGACGCCCCGCTTCCGGCCGACGGCCACTCGCCCTTGGTGGTCAACCGCAGCTATCGCGCGGCGCACAACATCGGGCATTTCCGGTTCGTCGAGTGCAGCCGTCTGGTCGACGGCCGTCCGGACGGCGACGTCACGCCGTATGATCCCGTCTTCTTCCCGTTCGATCCCGCGCTGCACGACCGGGACAACCTCGGGCACCAGCCGGTCGACCGCTGGAGCGACGGACCCGACGTCGAGGAGCGTTACGTCGTCGCTCCCAGCGGAGCCGTCGAGGTGACCGTCACCACCCGGCCGACCGGCTACAGGCGGACCTTCCGGCTGGAAAGGCGGGCCGCGGCCAGGCTGTGAACCCTCCCGCTGAGTCGGTACGCCGCTGGGTAGTTTCAGAAAGATGGTGGACATCGACCTGGAGGACCTTTCCACTCCCGAACACGGCTACACCGTCGACGGCGACGAGGACGACGACCCGGTACTGCTGGACCGCGACGGGAATCCGGTCAGCACCTGGCGGGAGCGCTATCCGTACGACGAGCGCATGTCACGTGACGAGTACGAGTGGCTCAAGCGACGCCTGCAGATCGAACTGCTGAAGCTGCAGAACCACAGCCGGCGAACCGGCGACCGGCACCTCATCTTGTTCGAAGGGCGGGACGCGGCCGGCAAGGGCGGCACCATCCAGCGGTTCATGGAGCATCTCAACCCGCGGACCGCCCGGGTCGTCGCGCTGGAGAAACCGAGCGAGCGGGAAAAAACCCAGTGGTACTTCCAGCGCTACGTCACCCACTTGCCGGCAGCCGGCGAAATCGTCCTGTTCGACCGGTCCTGGTACAACCGCGCCGGCGTCGAGAAGGTGATGGGCTTCTGCACCGCCGAGCAGCACGCCGAATTCATGAAGCAGGCACCGCCGTTCGAGCAGATGCTGGTCGACGACGGGATCAGCCTGACCAAGCTGTGGTTCTCGGTGTCCCCGGCCGAGCAACGCACCCGGTTCGCAATCCGGCTCGCCGACCCGGTCAAGCAGTGGAAGTTCTCGCCGATGGACATCGAAGCCGTCCGCCGATGGGAGCAGTACACCGCGGCCAAAGAGGAGATGTTCGACGCGACCGACACCGACTTCGCCCCGTGGGTGGTGGTCAAGAGCAACGACAAGAAACGCGCCCGCATCAACGCGATGCGTCATTTCCTGGCCAAGTTCGACTACGAGGACAAAGACCACGACCTGGTCGGCGAGCCCGATCCGCTGATCGTCGGCCGAGCCCTGGCGGACTAACGCGGCTGTCACGTTGCAGTCCCGTGAGGGGCCCCAAAATGTACGGCGCAGCGCCACTTTTCTGGCATTTTGCGGACTCTCGTGGAGGCGCCAGGCGGCAGACACGCACTAACGCAGAAGAATAGAATTCCCCGAATTGGGTAATAGCGTTCTCACGGAGGGAGTTCTGCCATGACACAGCCAACTGTTATCGACGTCGGCACCGAACTGCCGGAGCACGTGCATGGTGCTGCCGATCCCCGCTTCTCCTGCGCGGTTCACACCTTCGCCAAGTTGTTCAACGGCGATCCACGCTTCGGCGGCGGATCACTGGCTGTCTACGTCGACGGCGAGCCGGTCGTCGACATCTGGACGGGCTGGTCGGACCGCGAGGGCGAAGTCCCCTGGACCGCCGATACCGGCGCGATGGTCTTCTCGGCAAGCAAAGGCGTCGCCGCCACCGTGCTGCACCGGCTGGTCGACCGCGGGCAGTTGGCCTACGACAAGCCGGTCGCTCAGTACTGGCCGGAGTTCGGCGCCAACGGCAAATCCCAGATCACCGTCCGCGACATGTTGGGGCACAGATCCGGTCTGTCTCACCTCAAGGGCGTGAGCAAGGAACAACTGCTCGACCACCAGCTGATGGAGGAGCGCCTCGCGGCCGCGCCCGTGGACCGCCACGCCGGACGCGCCGCGTATCACGCGTTCACCTACGGCTGGTTGACCTCGGGCCTGGCCCGCGCCATCACCGGCAAGAGCATGCGCGAGCTGTTCCGTAGCGAGATCGCGCAGACCCTGGACACCGACGGTCTGCACCTGGGGCGGCCGCCCGCCGACGCACCCACCAAGGCCGCGCAGATCATGTTTCCGCAGACGACCCGCGCCAATCCCTTGTTCGACCGGCTGGCGCCATGGTTGTCGGAGCTCCCGGTGGCCGGCGGCCTGGGCGCGATCTACGTTCCGGGCATCACGTCGCTGATTCAGGGTGACACTCCCCTGCTCGACGGCGAGATCCCGTCGGTGAACGCTGTGGTCACCGCGCGCGGCCTGGCCAGGATGTACGGGGCGCTGGCCAACGACGGCCGCATCGACGAAACAGAGCTCCTGTCAACGGAATTGGCGCGCGATCTGTTGGGTAAGACCAGTTTGCGACCGGATCTGAATCTGGTGGTACCGATGTCGTTTCACCTCGGCTACCACGGTTCCCCGGTGCCCGGGCTACTGCGCGGCTATGGACACGCCGGCCTCGGCGGCACCATCGGTTGGGCCGACCCGGTCACCAAGAGTTCGTTCGCTTTCGTGCACAACCGGTTGATCACGCCGATCCTGCTGGATCAGATCCTGTTCGTACCGCTCATCCTGCCGATTCGGCGCGCCGCGGCGGCCGCGCACAACGACGGGTTCACCCCGGTTGCGCACCTGGGCGCGTCCTACACGTAGCTCACACGGCCCTCGTGGAACCGACGTAGGACAGCACCACGTCGGATTCGTCGGTGATGCGGGTCAGGGTCGAATACGAGCGGACGAATGACTGCCCGACGCATCCGTCGATCTTCATGTGGAATTCGTTGATCATGATCCACGGGTTGGCGCTTCGGAATTCTTTGCGGACGACGGGCACTACCACGACGAATCCGGGTTTGAGACCGACGCTGACCACGCCGTTGTACTGCGCGCTCACCAACGGGAGAAGTTGAAACGGCTCACCGGGGCCGAACGGTACCACCGCGCCGAGCGAAGGACCGCCACCGCCGCCGTTGGCCGTCGTGACGCCGTTGGCTGTGCTCATGTCGATTCCGCAGCCGATCTCATACCCCACTTCGAGAACGCCATGCGGAGTTTCCGGTCCGGCCAGGGATGCGACGAAGATTCCGCTGGACAGGTATTCGCGAGACGACGCCGCGGTGGTCAGCGGCGCTACCGGAACGTGTCTTTCGTCTCTGGCGCCGAGCGCCAGAATCCAACCGTCAGGGGTGGTCACTCGGGCGGGCGTGCCCGGCGGCACCGCGCCGTCGGCTGACGTCACGGCGCCAACCGGCTGCGACTCGGGATCGGCAGTCGCCAGCGGTGGCGTCGTCGACAGCGTGAGACAGGCAGCGAGAACCGCAGCACGACGAATGACCGCGGACATCGTCCCCACGGGCTACACGGTATGCACCTCGCCGGTCAACCAAACCGCCCGCCGGTTGACTCGAGCGGAGTTGTTGCGCGTTTGTAGCCGGTTTGCGACGCAGACTCGGCAAGCTCGGATCGCACGTCCGTTGGCGGGTACGCTGGACCACGGCCCATGATTCGCGCCAGAAAGCAGAGAGGGCGACTAATGAGCCTCCGAAAATTTGCTGCGGGACTCGCCGCCGGCCTGATGACAGTTGCCGCCCTGGTCGGTGGCAGCGGTGTCGCCAGTGCCGATCCAGAGGATACGACCCCACCGTTGGTCGAAGACTATTTGATCATCATCAATCCGGGCCTGACTCAAGACTTCCGTGCCACGGATACGCCCAACAACTTCGGCGTACCCGGCGCCAAGGACTGGACCGGTAGCGGAATGTTTTGCCAGAATCGCACCGTGAAGTGCCAGAAGATGGGCTTCTAGGGCCGCGTCCGGGCTATCGGTTGGCGGGCAACACTTTTCGTAGTTTCGAGAGGACATCGATTTGTCCACCTGGCTGATCACGGGCTGCTCGACGGGACTCGGCCGCGCGCTTGCCGAGGCGGTTATCGACGCCGGCCACAACACCGTCGTCACTGCCCGCGACGTAGACAGCATCACCGAGCTTGCCGACGCCACGCCCGACCGGGTATTGGCGCTGGCTTTGGACGTCACCGAACCCGAGCAGATCGCCGCGGCCCTGCAGCAGGCTGAGGAGCGCTTCGACAGCGTCGACGTGCTGGTCAACAACGCCGGCTACGGGTACCGCTCCGCGGTCGAAGAGGGCGAGGACGACGCGGTGCGCGCCCTGTTCGAAACACACTTCTTCGGCACCGTCGCCATGATCAAGGCTGTGTTGCCCGGCATGCGGGAGCGCCGCTCCGGCGCGATCGTGAACATCTCCTCGATCGGCGTGCAGTTGACGCCGGTCGGCTCGGGCTACTACTGCGCGGCCAAAGCCGCCGTCGAAGGGATGAGCGGAGCGCTGCACGCCGAGGTTGCACCACTCGGCATTTCGGTCACCGTCATCGAACCCGGCGCTTTCCGCACCGATTTCGCCGGCCGCTCGCTAATGCAGACGTCCACGGTCATCGAGGATTACGCCGACACCGCGGGACGTAGGCGCAAGGAGAACGACACCATGCACGGCGCCCAGGTCGGCGACCCGGTCAAGGCCGGCGCGGCGATCGTGGCGGCGGTCGAAGCCGACGAACCGCCGGCGTTCCTGCTGCTGGGCCAGGACGCGCTGTTCTCGTATCGCTTCATCGCCGACCGGCGCGCGAAAGAGATCTCGACGTGGGAACAAACCACCACCAGCACCGACCTCGACGCTTGACCGAACTCGTTACCGGCGTTGCCTTTTCGCGGAAAGCAGCGCGTCGACCGAGTAACGACCCGGGCCCATGAAGACCAGCAGGAAGAACCCGAAGCAGAACAGGATCGACGGGGTCCCGCCGTTGCCGCCCGGCGGGTCACCGAGCGGCCACAGCGAACGGGGTTGGTGCATCCAGAAATACGCCACCGCCATCGTGCCGGAGGCGAAGAACGCGGCGAGGCGGGTGAACAGGCCGGCGGCGACCAACAGACCCGTCACGAACTCGATCAGTCCGGCATACCACACCGGCCAGTCGCCCACATCCGTGTGATGTCCGGAAGAGACGGGCCAGCCGAACAGGATCATCGAGCCGAAGCCGGCGAACAGCAGGCCGTACACCAGCCGAAACAGGCTCAGCACTGCCGGCGAATAGCCGACCACGCGGTGAGTCAGGTTCTTCGTCATGCACCTACGGTACGAGTCCGTCGTGTAGATAGGGATTCATGCTCGCCTATCTCTTTCTGTTCGTCGCCATCTTCGCCGAGGTCGGGGCGACCAGTCTGCTCAAGAGCACCGACGGTTTCACCCGTCTGTGGCCGACCCTGGCCTGCCTGGTGGGCTACGCGATTTCGTTTGCGCTGCTGTCGCTTTCGATTTCGCGGGGTATGCAGACCGATGTCGCCTATGCGCTGTGGTCGGCGATCGGCACTGCGGCCATCGTGCTGATCGCGGTGATGTTTCTGGGTTCACCGATCTCGGTGGCGAAGGTGGCGGGCGTCGTGTTGATCGTCGCCGGTGTGATCACGCTGAACGTGTCGGGCGCTCATTGACCCGACGTGGCACCGTGCCTTCCGCAGCTGATCGGCGCATCGCCGAAACTGAACACAGGGCGGTTTTCGGGCCGATCTGCCGCCCACGAATCAGACTCGGCGACGTTGTGGGGGCTCCCGTTCCACCATAACCCGGGACCGGGGGCTTGCGACAAGGCCGGGGTGATGCCGCACAATCGCTGGCCGAGCCATCGACGAGGGGACGCGCATTGCAGGACCGGGAGACGACATACCGAGACGAACTGCGGTCGGAGCAGACCTACGTCGACAGCTTGTATGCACGGCTGGACGACGAACGTGCGCGCGCCAGGGCCAGATACAGTGCCGCGCTGGGAGCCGAGGGCGAGCCCATGGACCGTGATGTCGAGTTGCGCGCGCTGGCCAAGCGGACCAAGCGACTCGACGTCGCCGACGACGGCCTCTGTTTCGGGAGGTTGGACGACGTCTCGGGGAAGCGCTCCTACGTCGGTCGCATCGGCCTGTTCGACGAGAACGACGAATACGAACCGTTGTTGCTCGACTGGCGCGCTCCGGCGGCGCGAGCGTTCTACACCGCCACCGCGGCGAATCCGGAGGGCATGCGGCTGCGTCGTCAGTTCCGCACCCGCGGCCGCCGGGTGGTCGATTACACCGACGAGGTACTCGGCCGGCCCGGATCGCCAACAGTCGACGGTGCGCGCGGAACCTCAAGCGACGCAGCATTACTCGCGGCCATCAACGCACCGCGCGGCGCCGGGATGCGCGACATCGTGGCCACGATCCAAGCCGAGCAGGACGAGATCATCCGACTCGACCACTCCGGCGTCCTGGTCATCGAGGGTGGTCCGGGCACCGGCAAGACGGTGGTGGCACTGCACCGCGTTGCCTACCTGCTGTACACGCAGCGGGAACGGATGGAGCGTCACGGTGTGCTGGTGATCGGGCCCAGCCCGGCCTTCCTGGACCACGTCAGTCAGGTGCTGCCGTCGCTCGGCGAGTCCACGGTGGTGTTCATGACCGCCGGCGACCTGGTGCCCGGTCTGCGGGTGACCGCTGAGGACTCCCCGGACGCCGGGCGCCTGAAGGGCTCGCTACAGATCCTCGACGTGCTCGCCACCGCGATTTCCCAGCGGCAGGGTCTGCCGCAGGAACCGTTGCCGATCAAGCTGTCCGACGTCACGGTGCGCATCGACGCCGAGACGGCGCAGTGGGCCCGGGAGGAGGCGCGTGCAACCAAACTGCCGCACAACGAGGCCCGCGCGGCGTTCACCGATGTGATCACCTGGGTGTTGACCGAGCGGGCGATCGCCAAGATCGGCCGCGGCTGGTTGTCCCGGTCGGACACCGGTGCGTGGGAAGCGTTGCGGGAGGACCTGATCGAGGAACTCGCCGACAGCGCCGCGTTCGCCGCCGCGCTCGACGAGCTCTGGCCGATCCTGACACCCGAAGAACTGTTGGCGTCGTTGCTGGAATCCCCCGACATGCTGCGCGCAGCGGGTGCCGATGCGGCGTTGTTGCGTGATGTCGGCGACGCCTGGACGGTGTCGGACGTGCCGCTGCTCGACGAACTGACCGACCTGTTGGGCATCGACAAGGTGGCTGCCGAGCGCGCTCGACGGGTCGCCGAACAGGAGCAGCGCGAGGAGGCCGCGTACGCCGCCGGGGTACTCGATCTGATGGTCAGCCGCGAGGATCTGATGGACGACGAGGACCAGCTGCTGGCCCAGGACCTGCTTTACGGGGAGGATCTGGCCGAACGGTTCGTCGAACGCGACCTGCGTGAACTGGCCGAACGCGCTGCGGCGGACCGTAATTGGACCTACCGGCACGTCGTGGTCGACGAAGCCCAAGAGTTGTCCGAAATGGATTGGCGGGTGCTGATGCGACGCTGCCCGGCGCGGTCGTTCACCGTGGTCGGCGATCTGGCGCAGCGCCGCTCCGCTGCCGGCGCGACATCGTGGACACAAATGCTGGACCCTTACGTACCCGGCCGGTGGGTGTACCGGTCGCTGTCGATGAACTACCGGACTCCAGCAGAGATCATGACCGTCGCCGCCGCACTGCTCGCACAGTTCGCACCCGACATCGCGCCGCCGGAGTCGGTCCGCTCTTGCGGCATACCACCCTGGTCCAGGCAGGTCAGGGAGGACGAACTAGCTTCTGCCGTCGACGATTTCGTCCGGAGCGAGGCGGACCGCGACGGCACCAGCGTGGTGATCGGTCCGCCCGGCGTGCCGGGCGCGGTGATCCCGTCGGCGTCGAAGGGTCTGGAATTCGACGCCGTTCTCGTGGTGGACCCGCAGCGAATTCTCGCCGAGGGTCCGCGGGGGGCGGCCGAACTCTACGTCGCCCTCACCCGCGCCACTCAGCGTCTGGGGATCGTGCATCAGGACCCGTTGCCGCGGGCCCTGCGCGGGCTGGTCGCAGCAGCGGACGCGTCATAAGACGTGATGTGGCGTTCACGTTTCGGACGGCAATAACCCGCCGGTTGTGCAAACATCGCTGCCAGGCTGACTTTCTGCCCGGCGCCGGGTAGGTGGGTGCGCTGATTTTCTCGAGCGAAGGGACTCGAAATGACCGATCTCGACCGCAGACCCTCCGACGAGGTGCCCGCCGCGCGCTCAGAGTTGATCGAGTACTCGCGCACCGGTATGGGCGCGGCGGCGCTGCAGCGCGCCATCGCCGACCACCTGCGTTATTCGATCGGCCGCCCCGCCGCCGCTCTGCGGCCCGAGCACTACTACCGCGCACTCGCTTTGGCCGTACGCGACCGCATGCAGGACCGTCGGGTGGCTTCCACGCAGGTCTCGCTCGACCTCGGCCGCAAGGTCACCTGTTATCTGTCGGCGGAGTTCCTGATGGGGCCGCAACTGGGTAACAATCTGCTGAATCTGCGCATGGAGCGGGCGGCCAAGTCCGCGCTGTCGGCGATGGGCCAGAACTACGACGAGGTGCTGGCGTGCGAGGAGGAGCCCGGCCTGGGCAACGGCGGCCTGGGCCGCCTGGCCGCCTGCTACCTGGACTCGCTGGCCACCCTCGAGCGTCCGGCGATCGGCTACGGCATCCGCTACGAGTTCGGCATCTTCGACCAGGAGATCCACGACGGCTGGCAGGTGGAGCAGACCGACAACTGGCTGGACAGCGGAAACCCTTGGGAGATAGCCAAACCCGACGTCAACTACCTGGTCAAGTGGGCCGGTCACGTCGAGCACTACACCGACGACACCGGCCGCGACCACGCCCGCTGGGTGCCGGGCCTGCTGCTTAAAGGCGTCGCATACGACACGCCCATCCAGGGCTACGGCGTCAACACCTGCAACGTGCTGACCTTGTGGAGCGCGCGTGCGGTCAAGTCGTTTGCGTTGGATGCCTTCAACACCGGCGATTACTACAAGGCGGTCGAGGACGAAGTCACCTCCGAGACGGTCACCAAGGTGCTGTACCCCAACGACGAGCCGGAGGCCGGCAAACGGCTACGCCTGCTGCAGCAGCACTTCTTCGTGTCCTGCTCGCTGCAACACGTCTTGCACATCATGGACGATCTGGCCGACGTCTCCGTCCGTGAGTTACCGCAACGATTTGCCTTGCAGCTCAACGATACTCACCCGTCGATCGGCGTCGCAGAATTGATGCGGCTACTGATCGACGAGCGCCAACTGGAATGGGAGGAGGCGTGGCAGATCACCGTCGCGACCTTCGCCTACACCAACCACACCCTGTTGCCGGAGGCGCTGGAGACCTGGCCGCTGGAGATCTTCGGCCAGTCGTTGCCCCGCCACCTGGAGATCATCTACGAGATCAACCGCCGGTTCCTCGACGAGGTACGCATCAAGTTCCTCGGCGACGCGGACCGGGTGCGCAGGATGTCGATCATCGGTGAAAATCACGGCAAGCACGTCCGGATGGCCCACCTCGCCACCGTGGGCAGCCACGCCGTCAACGGCGTCGCCGCGCTGCACTCGGAACTACTGAAAGACAGTGTGCTCAAAGACTTCTACGAGATGTGGCCGGAGCGGTTCAGCAACAAGACCAACGGCGTGACACCGCGCCGCTTCCTGGCGCTGGCCAACCCCGGGCTGCGAGAACTGCTGGACCGCACCATCGGCGAGGGCTGGCTCAAGGACCTCGACCAGTTGCGCGGGTTGGAACAGTTCGCCGACAAACCCGCGTTCCGGGAACAGTGGCGGGACATCAAGCGCGCCAACAAGGCTCGTCTCGCCGCGTTCATCCGGTCAGCGACCGGCGTGGAGCTCAACCCGGAGTGGATATTCGACATCCAGGTCAAGCGCATCCACGAGTACAAGCGCCAGCATCTCAACGTCCTGCACATCATCGCGCTCTATTACCGGCTCAAGCAGAACCCTGGACTCGCGATTCCGCCGCGGGCGTTCATCTTCGGCGGCAAGGCGGCTCCGGGATACTTCCTGGCCAAACGGATCATCAAGCTGATCAACGCCGTCGCCGAGACGATCAACAACGACCCGGAGGTCAACAAGTTCCTCAAGGTGGCGTTCATCCCGAACTTCAACGTTCAGAACGCGCACTTGATCTATCCGGCCGCCAATGTGTCCGAGCAGATCTCCACGGCCGGCAAGGAGGCCTCGGGCACCGGGAACATGAAGTTCATGATCAACGGCGCCCTGACCGTCGGCACGCTCGACGGGGCCAACGTCGAGATCCGCGAGGAGGCCGGTGCGGAGAACTTCTTCCTGTTCGGTCTGACCGTGCAGGAGGTCGAGGCGCTCAAGGCCGGCGGCTACCGGCCGGCGGATTACATCGACAGCAACGAAGAACTCAGCGCGGTGCTGGATCTCATCGACAGCGGGATGTTCTCACACGGCGACCCCGAGGTGTTCCGCCCGCTGGTGGACAACCTGCGTTACCACGACTCTTTCCTGGTGTGCGCCGATTTCGCGTCGTACGTGGAGTGCCAGGAGCGTGTCAGCGCGGCCTGGCAGGACCGGGACGCGTGGACGAAGATGTCGATCCTCAATACCGCACGCAGCGGCAAGTTCTCGTCCGACCGCGCGATCGCCGAGTACTGCGACGACATCTGGAAGGTCTGGCCGCTGACGGTGAAGATCTGACGCGGCGCGCCGAAAACCGTTAGCGCAGAAGCACTTCAGCCGATCTCGTGTGTGACGAATACCGACACGTAGCCGATCGGGATGCCGGTCCGGCTGGCGATGCACCTGCGTGCCGCCAATTCCACCGCGGTGCGGTGGGCGGCGTAGGCGACCCCGCCGACCTCCGGTATCCGGATCGTCCATCCGTCTGCTTCACGGATGATCTCGATGTCGAAGCACTGACCGACCGTTACGCAATTCGTACGCGAGGCACGAACCCTGCGCACCGAATGCGGGCGCCGCAGAGTGGGCTGAAGAGGCATGGGTGTGTTCCTGAGTCGATGACGGACCGCGCGCAAGAGTAATCCGATTCGCCGGCAATACCTAATCGAACCGCCCTACCCGGTCTGCGACTCCAATTCGGCGATGCGATCGGCCAGGGCCAGGATGCGCTGGGCGTCGCGCACGTGCAGGCTCTCGATCATCCGGCCGTCGACGGTGATGACGCTCTCACCGGCGGCCTGCGCCTGCTCATAGGCCTCGACGATCTTGTGGGCGTCGGCCACTTCGGCGTCTGAGGGTCCGAAAATCTCGTTGGCGGGACCGACCTGCGACGGGTGGATCAGGGTCTTACCGTCGAATCCCAGCTCGCGGCCCTGCCGCGCCTCGGCCTTGAATCCTTCTTCGTCCTTGATGGCGTTGAACACGCCGTCCAGCACGACTTTTCCGCCGGCACGCGCGCCCAGCACGGCCATGGTCAATGCGGGCAGCACGGGGGTGCGCCCGGCCACATGCAGACCGTGCAGCTCGTTGACCAGGTCGTTGGTGCCGACCACCAGGGCAGTCAGGCGCTCGCTGGCCGAGGCGACCTCCTCCATCCGCAGAAAAGCCCGGGGGGTCTCCACCATCACCCACAGCTGCAAGGATTTCGGTGCACCCAACTCGTCCAGGCGGGCGGCCAAACCTCGGACCTGTTGGCCTGTCTCGACTTTCGGCACCAACACCCCGTCGGCGCCTGACTCGGCAACGGCGACGAAATCGTCGTCGTGCCAGTCGGTCTCGAGGCCGTTGACGCGCACCACGACTTCACGGGGCCGGTACTGCTTGGACGCCACGGCGGTGCAGACCTTGCGCCGTGAGTCGGCTTTCGCGTCGGGCCCGACGGCGTCCTCGAGGTCGAAGATCAGGACGTCGGCCGGAAGCGACTTGCCTTTCTCCAGCGCCCGGGCGTTGTTGCCGGG
The DNA here is from genome assembly GCF_059813095.1 of Mycobacterium sp. NGS22. Taxonomy (NCBI): domain Bacteria; kingdom Bacillati; phylum Actinomycetota; class Actinomycetes; order Mycobacteriales; family Mycobacteriaceae; genus Mycobacterium; species Mycobacterium sp. NGS22. The sequence continues at coordinate 6,121 of NZ_JCALDY010000026.1, read as the reverse complement.
CAGGTAGAGGGCGGATCGGCGCGGGCGCAGCGTCGGCGCCATGAGTTCAATCGCTTTCTGTCGTCATAGCGGGGGGCATCAGTAGCGTAAGGCAAGCTGTAAGACCACATCCCGCGCGCATGAGGAGTAGGCCGATGACAGTCGTCTTCGTACATGGCAATCCCGAGACCAAGGCGATCTGGGGGCCGCTGGTCGAGGCGCTCGGGCGCGAGGACGTGGTGTTGCTCTCCCCACCGGGGTTCGGCGCACCGCTGCCGGACGATTTCCCGGCGACCTTCCTGGCCTACCGCGACTGGCTGGAAGGAGAGCTGGATCGGATCGGCGAACCGGTCGATCTCGTCGGTCACGACTGGGGCGGCGGCCATGTGCTGAATCTGGTGATGCACCGACCCGAACTGGTACGCAGCTGGGTCAGCGACATCCTCGGTGTGTTCGACGCCGACTACGTCTGGCACGACCTTGCGCAGGTGTGGCAGACACCGGAGGCCGGCGAACAACTCGTCGAGACGATGATGGCCGGAACCGTCGAGGAACGGGCCGCCCAGCTGGCCGGGCTCGGCATCACCCCAGACATCGCCACGGCGCTTGCCCAGGCACAAGGCCCGGAGATGGGTCGGGCCATTCTGTTGCTCTACCGTTCGGCCGCTCAACCGGCGGTAGCCGAGGCCGGACGTGACCTCGAGAATGCGGCAGTGCGTCCCGGACTGTCGATACTGGCGACCGAAGACACCTACGTCGGCTCCGAACAGATCCGCCGGCGCGCCGCGGACCGCGCCGGAGCCCGTACGGAAGTGCTTGCCGGACTTGGACATTGGTGGATGCTGGAGGACCCGGCCCGCGCCGCCGCCGCCCTGAGCGGGTTCTGGGAAGACCTGCGCTGAACTAGCTCGCCGACGGCGTCGACACCGCTCGCTCCGAGGTGCCGTCGCGGCCGCGTGCCGCCACGCCGTAAAGAGGTAACGGGCCGTCGGGTGCGCCGCCGTCCTCGATCGAGGTGGCCCGCGTGCGGCCGACGACTCGCCAGTGTCCGTCCGCGGCGCGCCGCGCGACCTGGTATTCGACCTCGCCGGGACTCTCCGGCGCCGACCAGGAGACCAGCACGCTCCCGTCGGTGCCGCGATGTGCACGGACATCGCGCGGCACGGGCGGGCCGTCCGGCTGGGGCGGCGCCGTTTCAGACGGCGGCGTCACCACCGGCCGTCCCGACCGATCCCGGTGCGGCACAGCAGCGTCGGAGCGAGCCTGCGCCGAGCTCCGCCCGGTGTGCAGCGCGACGACGGCGTATACCGGGATGCCCGGACCGGGCGGCGCACCGCCGTCGGTGATCGAGGTGGCGACCGTCCGCCCGACCGTGCGCCAGATGTCGCCGGGATCGAGCCGGGTGACTTTATAGGTGACGCCGGGGTCCGGCGACGGTACCCAGCTGACCGTGACGTCGCCACCGGCGCTGCGTTGCGCGGCAACGCGGGCGGGACCGCCCAACGGCAACGTGGCCATCGCCGCCAGAGCGCCCGGGTGCGCGGGGCATGCGTCGAGCGCGGCCGCCAGCTGGGCCGTGCGCGATGCCTCCGGTCCTGCGCTTGCGGCATCGACGAGCCGGTCGGCTTCGGCGACGGCGGCGCGGGCGTCGGCCAGTGCCCGCTCGGCGTCGACGGCGCCGCCGGGATCCGGCAGGTCGGCGGCGACCCGGGTCAGGTGCTCGAGGTGGTCGGCCACCTCGGCATACCTGCGCGCCTGCAGCGCCGCCGAGGCCGCCCGCCAGCGCAGACGCGCATCGGCAAGAACGGATTCGATCTCGTCGACCACCGCGGTGATAGAGGGCTGCCGCTCCGGCAACGCGTGTCGTCGGGCCTCCTCGGCCAGGGATTGAGCCTGTACCGGCCGGCCCGACCGCAGTGCTTTGCGCGCGGCACGCAAGGGTGCTGACCAGGGCGGGTCATGCTGCCGGGGGCGCGGTGCCGGCTCGTCACGCCGCGCGGCCGGTGGCGCCGTGTCGACTGGCACGCCGAACTCGGCCGCCAGCGCCGAAAGCACCCGCGAGGCCCGCCCGGCGTCCAAACCCAGGTCGACGGCCTCGGTCACCAGGTGGGCGTGGTCGTCCACGGTCAGCCGGTCCTCGACCAGGACGGCCGCGCGTACCCGGGGACGCAATTTGTCCATCGAGTCCCAAGCCACGCCATCCAGGTATGCCTCGCGCAGCGCGGGATCGGATTCCAGCAGGTCACCGATGTGCACGAGAAGCTCGTCGATGACCGTGCGCAACCGGTCGGAAGGCAGCTCGCGCGCCCGCGCCCGCCACGCGGCTGCCCGGGCGGCGAGTTCGGTGCCGTCGACATCCGGCCCGCATCCCAGCAACGCGAACAGGGTCACCGGCGGCGGGGACTCCCAGATGCGGCCCAGTTCGTCCAGCAGTGCGCGGATCTGGCGGCGCCGGTGTTCGGGAACGAGTTCGTGGGTGGGCGTCGCCGCAGTTTCGGGCGCGCCGACGACGCGGTGCCGGCGCAGACGGGCGGCGACTTCGGTTTCGGTCAGGCCCGCGTCGGAGCCCACTTTTTCCAGCTGGCTGAGCTTTTCGTGCGGTATGCCACCATGCCGGGCGACGAGCGCGGACACCGCGGCGTCGAAGAGTTCGTAGCGGGCGGCGTCCTGCCCTTCGCGCTGCTGTCGCACCCGGCCGACCAGCCCGGCCCGGGATTGCGCGTCGAGCAGTACCGCACTGTTGGCGTCGTGCGCGGCCAGCAGCGCGGCGACCAGCACCCGGTACTTGGGGTGGTCGCGCTGGCGCTGCCAGAACGCCCAGACTTCAGCCACGCGTTCGGCGACGTCGGCATTGGTCAGCTGTTCGACGCTCTCCAGCGGGAGGTCGTAGAGCTCGAAGGGGTCTGAGGCCTGCGGGCCGCCGCGCGCCTCGACCGCGGCCAGCACCCGCTTGCGGTAGGCGTTCGATTCGAATGGAGGCAGGCTTGCTGTCACTCAGATCACCGTCCGACGTCCCGCCGCCGCGAACGCTGAACCTGCTGCCGCTCCCGCTCGACCTCCGCCGCTGACATCGTCGCGCCGGTCTCCGCGGTCAACACCAGCGGCATGTCGGCTTCGACGTGGCGGGCCGTCACCTGCAGGACGCCGTCGAAGCCCATCTCGAAGGTGATGCGCACCTCGCTGCCTTCGCCGAAGCCGGGCGGGATGCCTTCGATCATGCCGCCGATCAGCACCTTCGCGTCCTCCGGCCGCGACGACGCCACCTGGCCCTGTTGCTCGACCACGACGAGGCGGATCGCGTCCTGGTCGTCACGGACCGTTCCGAAGCTGCGGTGTACGCGGATCGGCAGCGGGTCGTTGCGCAGCACCAGCCAGGTCGCCTCCAGCGACATGCTCTGGTCGCTGAGCGCCAGAACGCCGAAGCCGCGGGAAACCACGGTGTCCACCCGGATCAGCACCGCCCTGCGGACCTGCGCCAGCGGCAGGTCGTAGGCGTCGGCGACCCGCCCGCACGCGTCGTTGAGGTCACTGGGCCTGGCGTCCTCCGGCAGCGCACCCGGCGCCAACCGGCCGCGGGTGACCAGGTCGTCGGCGACCATGCGTTCCATCTCGAGTTTTTCGCCGTACAGGGCGGCGCCCCGCACCACCGACAGCTCCGGGTCGGACAGTTCCGGTCGCAGCCCGAACTCGGCGCGCAACGCCGCGGCGACGGCGGGCATCCGGGACGAGCCACCGACCAACAGGATGCGGTCGACGGCGTCGGCGCCGCGGCGCCGGGCAGCGGCCAGACAGTCGCGGGTGAGGTCCAGGGTGCGACGCAGCAGGGTCGAGGTCATGTCCTCGAGGTCTTTGCGGGTGACGTCGACGACCGCGCGGGCGCCGTCGTGGGCCACGATGACCTGGGTTGCGTCGCGGTCGGAGAGTTCTTGTTTGGCGCGCTCGGCCGCCAGCACGAGTTCCTGGCTGCCGGCGGAGTCGTCCAGCGGGTCTTCGGCGTTGGGGTTGGCGTCGCAGAACCGCCGGGACAGGTGCAGTGCGAGCCGCTCGTCCCAGTCGGCGCCGCCGAGCTGGTGGTCGCCTTCGACCGCCAGGACGGTGATCCGGCGGTCGGCGAGCTCGATGACGGTCGCGTCGAAGGTGCCCCCGCCCAGGTCGTAGACCAGCACCGTCTCCCGGGGGCCGTCCTTGGTCATGTTGGGCTGGCCGTCCAGGCGCCCGAACCCGTAGGACAGTGCCGCCGCGATGGGCTCGGACAGCACGCCGGCGACGTCGATCCCGGCGTGTGTGCCGGCGAGCACCGTTGCGCGGCGTTCCTCGTCACCGAAGTAGGCGGGCACCGTGATGACGGCTTTGCGCACGGGCTCGCCGGTGGCGTACTCGGCATCGGCGATGAGGCTGCGCAGGATCAGGGCCGAGACAGCCGGCGCGGACCACGCGTTGCCGTGCGCGACGAACCGCCAGTCGGCGTCGCCCATCCTGCGCTTGACCAACGTGCACACGCGCTCGGGGTCGAGGCGGGCCTGGCGACGGGCCCCTTCGCCGACGAGGTACTCGTCGTGGGAGGCGAACAGGACGACCGAGGGCGTGGTGAGATCACCGGTGAAACCGCTCAAGACTTCCGGCGCCCCGTCGCGGCCCGTCCGGGCGATCGCGGAGTTCGTTGTCCCGAGGTCGATCCCGTGAATCGTCACGATCGGAAGCGTAGCGAGGACGTCGTCTCAGTACTATCAATGGCCGTGGCCGAGGATGACGTGCAAGCCGCGATAGTCGAGCGCCTCGACGACCTGGGTCGCGCGGTGCGGCGGCAGTCCGCCAGCATCGACCGCGTCGCCGAGGAAACGCGCCGCCTAGCGAAGGACAGCACCGGGGCGGACGTCCCGCTGTTGGTGGAGCTGTTCGCGTTGTACTCCGATGCAACCGCGTGCGCGGCGACGTCACGTACCAATCGGGAGCGCTCGGCGTTCCACGCCATCGGGGCGGGCCTGGAGCGGCTGATCGTCGGGCGCGGCGGCGAAATCCTGATGCCTGCAGTGGGGGCGGATTTCGATCCCGCGACGATGGATGCGGTCGAGGTCCGGGCGACCGATTCGGCGTCCCAGGACCGGCTGGTCGTCGAGGTTCTCACACCGGGGCTACGGGTCACGGCCGTCGGACGCACGGTACGGCCCGCGCGGGTTGCGGTGTACCGGCAGCGGGCCTAGGTGAGGCCGTTCTGTGCACGAGGGTCCCCAAAATGCCAGAAAATCGGTGCCCGGCCGTACATTTGCGGACACTCGTGGGACCGAGACCGCGGTTCCGCGGCTTTGGGTGTGAAGCGGTGGGATCCCGCCCAGGCATCCCGCGCAAAGTCCAGGATTCACAATGAAAGTCCAGCGTTGAAGCTCAACGGTCACTTACGGCCGGGGGTCCAATCCATGCCCCACCCGTAGGTGCGGTCCAACAACGACTGGCCGCCACGGATGTAGCGGACCTCGCGGTTGACGGTGATATCGCCGTTGTTGTTGGTCAGCATCGCGATGGCGCACATCCGCGAGCCCGGGTCGTGCTCGTCGAGTCGCACCTCGATCTGCGGCCCGGCCTGCGGAAAGACCGTCACCACCGCGTTGGCGGCGGCCCAGTTCGGGGTGCCTTCGTAGATGTAGGCGAAGATGAGGATTCGGCGGATGTGGCTGGCCTGCGACAGGTCGATGAACAGGTCCTCACCGCCCTGGCTGGCGCCGGAGCGGTCGTCACCGGACAGCCAGATGATCTTCCGGCCACCCGAGAGCGGGCTCACCTCGAACTGGTTGCCGAGCGCCTGCACCACACCTTTGTCGCCGTCGACGAACTCGAACAGGCAGCCCAGGTCCAGGTCGACGTCTCCCCCGCTTGCCGCCAGGCGCTTGAAAAACCCACCGCCACTTTGCCTTTGGGTCCAGTTCAGGTTGGCCCGGATGACGCCGGACGCGCCGCCGCCCTTGCTCAACGAGACCGTCGGCGCCTGCTTGGTGAGGGTCACTTTGGACAGACTGACGCCGGGTTGACTCGGCGGTGCCTGCTGGTAGGGCGGGTGTTGCGGTGGCGGCGGCGGGGGTGGCGGGTACGACGACGGCGGCGGCGGAGGCGGCGGGTACGACGACGGCGGCGGCGGGTACGGGTTCGG
>NZ_JCALDY010000025.1:0-63547 GCF_059813095.1 Mycobacterium sp. NGS22 | reverse complement strand
TTGCCCGGGGCGGCCTGGCAGCGTTGCCGAACGCACTACACGACGAATCTGATGGCCATCACCCCGAAGGCGTCGTGGCCGTGGGTGCGGACCCTGTTGCATTCGGTGTTCGATCAGCCTGACGCTGAATTTGTTGGAGCCCAATATGATCGGATCATCGACGCCCTGGCCGACAAGTTGCCGAAGGTGGCCGAACACCTGGAAGCCGCCCGCGCGGATCTGCTGGCGTTCACCGCGTTCCCCAAACAGATCTGGCGTCAGATCTGGTCGAACAATCCCCAGGAGCGCCTCAATAAGGAGATCCGCCGCCGCACCGACGTCGTGGGCATCTTCCCCGACCGCGGCGCTCTGATCCGCCTCGTCGGGGCCGTGCTGGCCGAACAACACGACGAATGGGCCGAATCGCGGCGCTACCTGGGCCTGGACATCCTGAGCAAATCACGCACCGTCGGCGAGACCAGACAGACAAGGAGGACACCCCCGCGGCACTGACCGCCTGAACCACTACGACGAAGAATCACCCGACGACGTCGTACACCACGTCCCTGGACTTGACCCAGAGCGCACGATATCGACATCGCCGATACGTCAGCGCCGGCGCACATCCCGGCGATTCACGTAGTCTGCTCCGGTGACGGTTTCGCCGACGAGACTTGATCGGCGGTTCGGCGAAACGAACCTCACCGCCAGTAGCGCCGACAGTCGACTCTGAGTAGCCAACGCCATCGCCGGCACCAGTCCAGCACACACAAGACGGGCATCATCGAAGACCGCCGACGATACGGTGAGAGCAAGCACCTAGCCAAGCGTCGGCACCCACGACAAGCGCGACACTGCATCGTGGCTGTGAATGCTTTCGATGTTTCGCACCTCGATCTGATGCGGCACTCCCTGTTCGCGGCACTTCAATGTCAGATCTCGAATAAGATCCTCGACAAACTTTGGATTGTCGTAAGCAGCCATAGTGATGGCACGCTCGTCAGAACGCTTGACCACCGGGAACACCGGGCACGAAGCTGAATTCCTTATGAGTTCGACAAGATCCGACGCTGTGATCGGGTACGGCACATCATCCTCGCCGTGGACTGAAAGTGACACCCTGCTCCGCTGATTATGTGCGCCATACTCACTAATTGCTTTGCTACACGGGCATAAGGTAGTGACATCCGTCGTAACGGACGCACGAAGGCGAAACGCGCCGTCTTGGAGTCGGCCGCGCAAGCTGAGGTCGTGCACTTGAAAACCTCGGTGCCTCGACGTAGGCGACTCGACCAGAACCGCTACCGGCATCGACATCGAAATCCGCAAGTCGACGGTGTCGAGCAGTCCTGCGATGGCCTTAAACGTTGGATGAAGTTCGTACGGACTAATGCGGCCCAAGTGCGCGCCTACCGCCTGCACCATGCGACTCATATGAGTACCACGCCGATCCGCGGGCAGAGCAACTGTCATCTCAATATCTGCGATCCCAGATTGAACAAGCTCGCCATCATCGAAAGTCAGCGGATACCGAAGACCGCTTACACCAACTTCGTCGATCTCGATTCCGCGGAGGTCAGCGGCACCCTGAATATCCGGTAACGCGTTCATCTCTGAACGGCACCCGGTCCGCGATAAACACATCCAGATGTACACGTCTCGCGGACCTGAACCGCCGACATCAACGGGAGGGACGCGGACAACTCGTTCCAGATCCAAACCGCCAATCGTTCACTCGTCGGATTCTCAAGTCCCTGAATTTCATTGAGATAATAGTGATCCAATTGAGCGATGACTGGCTTGCACGCATCCTTGATGTTGCCGAAGTCAATGACCCAGCCGGCTTGAGGGTCGACCTCCCCTTTGACGTGGACTTGGACCTGGTAAGAGTGACCATGCAAGCGGGAACACTTATGTTCACTGGGAACATTCGGAAGTCGATGCGCGGCTTCGAATTTGAACTCCCAGAAGATCTCCATCGTCTCGGTCATCGTATTCCTAAGTACTTGTGGGTTTGCAGGTTCAGGCGCCACTTCGGCCGTTTGAGGCAGTACTCCACAGCCGCCGCTGTGTTCTCGCGAATATCTGGACCGTCCATCGGTGACAGGCGAAACAAGCCAAAGTTCAAGTGTTCGAACTGTGTTGGATCCCCTCCCTGCTGCGGGTAGACCAGTTTCAATTCATCACCTGAAGTAAGGACTAACGGCGCGCCCACCTTCGGGCTTACGCATATCCAGTCGATGCCTTCGGGCGCTGATAGCGTCCCGTTGGTCTCGATCGCCACATAGAAGCCCTCGGCATGCAGTGCCTCCACGAGAGCGACATCGAGTTGCAACAGCGGTTCGCCACCAGTGCAGACGACCATGCGGTCGTCGTGTCCCCCTTCCGGCCATTTGCGAGTTACCGCCGCTGCCACGTCATCTGCCGTCCGAAAGTGGCCACCGCCCGATCCGTCGGTGCCCACGAAGTCAGTGTCGCAGAATTGACAGATCGCACGTGGCCGATCACGTTCGCGACCCGTCCAGAGATTGCAGCTTGCAAACCGACAGAACACCGCCGGCCTTCCGGTGTGCGACCCCTCACCCTGGAGGGTGTAGAAGATCTCCTTGACGGTGTAGGGCATCAGGCGGCCTGGTATATCACAGGGTCGCTCAGGCCGGCTTCCTCAAAACCCCTGAGTCGCAACAGACACGAGTCGCAGCGGCCGCATGCCTGACCGGTCGCATTCGGGTCGTAACAGGATGAAGTCAAACTATAGTCCACACCCAACGCCGCACCCGCTCGGACTATTTCAGCCTTTGTCATGTTTATCAGCGGTGCGTGAATCTCGACCCGCCCACCGCAAACTCCGGCCTTCGTTGCGAGGTTGGCCATGGTCTGGAATGCAGCAATGTATTCCGGTCGGCAATCCGGATAGCCGGAGTAGTCGAGGGCGTTAACACCGATGAAGATGTCCCCTGCCTCAACAGTTTCAGCGTATGCAAGAGCGAAGGACAGAAAAACTGTGTTGCGCGCCGGAACATAGGTGGACGGGATCTCGTCCGTCAACTCGCTCGGACCCTCATGCTTTGGGACATCAATGTCGTCCGTCAGAGCTGAACCACCGAAAACGCGGAGATCGATCTCAGCCACCACGTGACGCCTCACCCCCAGCGCCTTGGCGACGCGCCGAGCAGCCTCCAATTCGATTGCATGGCGCTGCCCGTAGCGGAACGACAGAGCAAACGGTTCATACCCGCCTTGCTTTGCCATCGCCAGGACGGTGGTCGAGTCCAGGCCTCCACTCAGCAAAACTACTGCCGGCTTTCCCATCAAAACCTCCGGTCACGTGTCGAGGTGTGCGGCTATAGTAGCCGAAACTACAACCCGAAGCCGACACATTTTGCGTGCAGTTTCGAACAAGCCCCAAGGAGGCCGTGTGCGGAAACTAACGATCGTAGTTAACTGCACCGACAGAAAAACGGCCGAACCCTCGGAACACTTGCGGGTACGAAATTTGCCACCTGGTGACCACTGGTCGCGCTTCGCCGCTTGGCGCGAACGCATTGTCAGCGCGGACCCACAAGTCGAGCTTCACAGGCTCTATAAAGGCGAGGCCTGGCTCCAAGCAAAGATGCTGGCCGCCGACGCGAAGCCTGCCTACGCATCAGTGCGCATGCTGGTCGCATCGGCCGGACTCGGGCTTCGAGACATCACCCAGCGCGCGCCGGCGTACGCCGCAACCTTCGCGACCCGACAACCAGATTCAGTCACACATGATGTGACACAGCTTCACACCTGGTGGCGCCACTTGGGCACTCTCCCCGCGGCAACGCCCACCAAGCAGCACGCCAACGAATCACTCCTCCTCGTCCTATCCGAGAACTATGCCCGTGCAATGGACCACGACCTCCAGGAACTGGCGAAGCGCGGCGGTGATTACCTACTCGTCGGCGGTTGGCGCACCATCGATGGCCTGCCGCGACTGCCAGCCGACAGAGACTTGCGCCGATTCCTCGGAGGTACCGTCTCGAGCCTCAACATCCGAATGGCACGCCGATGGCTAGCGCGCCGATCGGGGCACGAACTTTTCACGGCCAGCGATGCCACAGGGTGGTCGCGTTGGGCCAGCACCGCACGGCACCGGGAGATCTACAACCGCCAGCCTCTGGGTGACAACGACATCACAGACCGCATCGAAAAGCTTGTCGGCTCAGAACCCGGCTTATCCGCAACGCGAGCACTCCGGCGACTTCGCGATCACGGCATCGCCTGTGAACAAAAGCGATTCGGCGCGCTCTTTCGAGACGTCGTCAAGCGCCATGTCTGAGCCCGACGGACCAGTGCTGGAAAGACGCGCACTGCGGATTGAACAGAATGCCCATACCCCCCTATACCTGTTTGCGCTTGCGGCAGAGGAAGTCGGTTTAGTCGCAGACGTCGCCCGAATCTCTCGCGACGAAGCCGGCAAGTTGATCGGATACCAACGTCCCGAGCGTCGAAACCACGTCAAACAAATCCTCGACTATCTGAATTCTGGCGAGGTGCTTTTCCCTAACGGCCTGATTCTCGCGCTTCCCGAGACCGTCCGATTTCGGTCTAGCCGCGGCCCCGGCACTACGGATGGATTAGCGACTGCCGGCACTATCGAGATCCCACTGCCGGCCGATGAGTCGAGTCCACGGCCGGCATGGATTGTGGACGGACAGCAGCGAAGTATCGCTCTGGCGCGTACTGACAACGGACGACTGCCAGTCCCCGTGGCTGGCTTTGTCGCACCTACATTGGAGCTTCAGCGAGACCAGTTCTTGCGCGTCAACACAGTTGCGCCACTTCCTACCAACTTGGTCACCGAACTACTTCCCGAGGTTGTCTCCGCCCCCTCCCCCCGTCTCTCTCAGCGCAAGATGCCATCTGCACTGGTAGACATGCTCAACCGTGACCCCCGATCACCGTTCTTTGGTCTCATCAAACGTGCCTCGACTGAAGCGGAAGAACGTCGGGTAGCAGTCGTCACTGACAACAGTTTGGTCGAAGCGCTTAAGGAGTCTCTCGAATCTCCGTCGGGTGTCTTGTTCCCCTATCGAAACATGGCTACCGGATCGACAGATACCGACGGAATTCAACGCATTCTGCTCACCTACTGGGGCGCCGTCAAAGACGTGTTTCCTGATGCTTGGGGACGTCCGCCCACCGAATCAAAACTTATGGGTGGAGTAGGTATCCGAGCCATGAGTCGTCTGATGGATCGAGTCATGGTGCAGGTGAACCTCAACAGCCACGACGCTGAGTCAGCCACGCGGAAGGAGCTGTCTCGTATAGCCGATCGATGCCATTGGACCAGTGGCACCTGGGAAGAACTAGGGCTGCCGTGGGACGAACTCCAGAACGTATCGAAACACATCTCTGCACTATCCAACTTCCTTGCGAGGGCCTATGTCACCGCCCGCAAGGAGCAACCGTGAGGTTCTACTTTCCCGATAGTCAAGACCAAGTAAGTCCCACTTACGATTTCATCCACGACGAGCACTCACCCTTGCGAGTGCGGCAACGCGATGACCGCTACGCGCATGAAGTGCTGAGTGCACCAGCGTACGACGGGATACTTGTCTCAAAGGCGATTGTGGACGGTTCTATCAAAGGCGTAGGCAAGTACTCGATGCCACAGCGCCAGCGCCTTTATCGACTTGGGGTACGCGGGTTCTTTCGTCTTCCGAATTCTGTTGGAACGCTTGGAGATTGCGGCGCATTTACCTACGTAAACGAGTCGGAGCCTCCATATACCGTGGATCAAGTTCTAGATTTCTACGAACAGTGCCGCTTCGACGCAGGTGTAAGCATCGACCACATCATTCTCGGTTACCGTCGGGATGGAGCAAGCGTGCCAGACGAGTGGCGCGAGCGCCGCATCATTTCTCTTTCTTTGGCTGAGAAGTTCATGGCAGCTGCTCGAGAACGTCACACCCAAGTTGAACTCCTTGGCGCAGCACAGGGTTGGGATCCAGTTAGCTACGCGGACAGCGTCGATGAACTTCAAGACATGGGCTATAAGCGGATCGCCCTTGGAGGAATGGTGGCGCTGAAGACGCCAGACATCCTCGCGTGCTTGTTGCGTATCGGCGAGATACGAAATCCCGGGACACAACTCCATCTTCTTGGCATCACACGGTTCGACGCGATGGCCGAGTTCGAATCCCTTGGCGTTACAAGCTTTGACAGTACGTCCGCGTTCCGCCAATCGTTCATGGACGACCGCGACAACTATCACACCCTCCAGAGAAACTACGCCGCGATCAAGGTCCCCCAAGTTGATGGGAACGTAACCCTCAAAAGGTCAATACTGTCTGGCCAGGTATCTCAGCGCGAAGCGATCGCGGCCGAGCGCAGAAGCCTTCAGACACTGCGGGCCATGGATCGTGGGGAGTGTTCGGTCGACGACGCTGTCGACGCGGTAATCGAATATGAAGCGGTGATTGGCACGAAGAAGTCTTACCGAACGCAGTACATCGAGACTCTGAGTGCCGCACCGTGGCGGAGCTGCGCGTGTGGACTCTGCGAGAAGCATGGCATTGAGATGGTGATTTTTCGTGCAAGCGAACGCAATAAGCGGCGCGGTTTTCACAACTTGTCGGTGCTCGCACAGAAGATGAGAACACTTCCTCCATCAAGCGCGTCAATCCTGGAAGGGGCAGGCAGTGGCTGACAAGTACGAGATTACGGTTCCTGCACTTGAGGTGCGGCAGGGCGAGCGGTGTATCTACTGCTTTGCCATCGACGGTAAGCAACTACTCGACTTTACCGCCGTTTCGCGCGTCCGACGCACTGATGACGGTGGGCTAGACGGTTATCAACGGCCCGAGGTCATGAACCACATTCGCGCGATTCGCCGCTACCTTGAGACTCCCGAAGCCATGCTCCCAAACGCTATCGTCCTGGCTTTCGATTCGCGCGTGCGATTCTCACCCGCCCGCCGTCGAAGTCCAGTGGATTACTCGACCATTGGCGAGATAGTCATCCCGGTGGACGAAGCCCTTCCCGACGCTGAGAAGCCAGCACTTCTGGTTGATGGGCAGCAGAGGGTAGCGGCTATACGCGACGCCGACGTCGCAGAGTTCCCGGTGGCAGTGGTCGCATTTATAGCCACTGGCGCAGACGAACAGCGCTCACAGTTCATTTTGGTAAACAACACCAAGCCACTGCCCAAGGGTCTAATCCACGAATTACTTCCCGATGCATCTGGTTACTTGCCGCCCAAGTACGCGCGTCGTCAGCTCCCAGCGCAGGTGATGACCCGCTTGAACCTGGATACTGACAGTCCATTTCGTGGCGCGATCGCGACACCGACGTCCCCCAACGGCTACATTAAGGACAACAGCGTCCTAAAGATGATCGAGAACAGCCTGTACGACGGAGCGCTATATCAATACAGAGATGCAGAGGATGGGTCCGGTGACATTGAACAAATGGTGTTGCACCTTAAGATTTTCTGGGCACTCGTGGAAACAACTTGGCCGATCGAGTGGAAGCTCATTCCGCGAAAATCACGCTTGACTCATGGCGTCGGCATCCAGGCACTCGGGTACGTCATGGACGCGCTCACTGAAGGCCATGATGCCGATGCACTTCCTGGCATCGGACTGGATCGGCATTTGTCGGCGCTTTGCGACGTCACTGCGTGGTGCTATGGCATTTGGAATCTGGGACCCAACGATCAACGTCGGTGGAACGGCCTGCAGAACACCCCCAACGATGTGAAACTGCTCACCAACGTGCTTCTCGCCTCACTTCGCTAGACCGCGATAACTTTCCATAAGTGACTCCCAGGTCATCCTGGCCCATCTGCTACTTCGCATCGATAGCAGATTGTGGTCAGATTTGAAAGAAGGAACCCATGATATTTGTCTCGTGTTCGCACCGTCAATTCGAAATTCGATTGACAAACCTCACACGTGAAGCCACTGGCCGAAAGCGTTATATAGAACATCGACGCAATATGGGCTCGTGGAACGTTCGTCAAAGCAATAGCAGCGAACTCAGCTTCTCGCCGAATATCGACGCCTAAGCCATCGCCTTTCCCGAAATTACACCACCGACAAAGTAATTGTAGATTGTCAAGATCATTTGTCCCGACCCCGCTTATTGGTATTACATGATCGACCTCTTTGGCTGTAAGTTCTTCGGGCGAGAGGTAATAGGGCTTGTACGGATCAAGCACTCGTAGAGCAGGCGAATCTTCTGCCTCAAAGTCATAGTGACAAGCGGAGCATTTGCCTTGGGCTTTCGCCAAGACCTCGCGCCGGTAGGAAGTGATGCTGCTACTACTGCGGGATTCCTGCCAATCTGCCAAGGTCATCGCTATCCGCCGGGCTAACTGGTTGACCAAGTCCGGCGTGGCCAACTTGAATCGCGACTTTAAATGGCTTTCGATGATCTTCCAGCGCGCGACCGAATTCGACTGCGAATACGCGATCGCATCAATCGGCGCTAATTGCAGCGCCACGCGCAGCCTTTGTGCCGCAAGTATGGATTCCTTGTTCATCGACCGCTGCAATCCCTCACGACCTGTGCGCGCCATGACGAGCTCTCGATAAACCGCGGCCCCACTGGGTTCGTCATGAGTCGGGGGGACAAGCGCGAACGTATATAACGCCACATCGAGAGCATCCAGAATTCGGACAGTCTCTTTCAGATCCATGCGCCTCAAGCCTTCGGTTGAAATAATTTACGGTTGCCAAGATTCTTGCCTCCCGCATCAATTACTTCCTGAATCGATGCTCGGAGCATTTTTCGCCCTGGTACAGTGTCGATCTGCTTTTCCATCCATTCTTTGGTGAAAAATTCCTCAGGAAGTTCCTCAATCGTGCTTACCACGTAATCGGCAAGTTGCTCAAGATCGGCAAACGGTGCCGCCTGACCGCTTTTTCGTAAATAGTTGTTAAGCGTCAGCAGATTGTCCAGGACGAAACTCTGCAATGTGAGCAGTGACACTTTCATAAAAATCTGCCCGCGCTTCTCTTCGATACCCTTGCTCCAGGCCTCAGGATATCGGTTTTTTATCGCGTTCCAGAATGCATAGAAAGTAGGCAAGCGAGATGCTTTGTCTTCTTTATTTACCCACGCGGACACATCACGACCTAGTGCTTTATATCGTGTAGGCATCGACACGAAGTGGTCGACCACCTGATATGCAACATTCTCTTTGATAAAACCCGCGTCGCCCGCTAGGCCGAAGTCAACCAAACCTTTGAATGGCGAATCGCTATCTGTGTTGATTAGGTGCGTAAGCCGCACCTTATCGGGGTCGATACCTGCAGCTTTTAACCTGTTCCACAATGCGTCGATCTCCTCAGTCGTAAGCGCTGTGCTGATTGTCCTGCGAAGATCGGTCTTCGATAGCGGCTTAGCTTTATTGTTGAGAACATAAAAGTGAAAAACTTGCTCAGCCATCGGAAGCGACTCTATGATCACTACCGGTAAGATGACGTCGAACTCGTCTACATCCTTCGCGCCATATATCCTGTGCTGACCATCAATAATCAAACCAGGTTTCGAAACATACCGAATATACTCATCGATCGCTAACTTCTGGGTATCATCCAATTGTGACCATTCGTCTGCAGCCCGTTCCAAGTCTGCGACAACAACTGTTAAGTAGGATGTCGGAATGCCAGCGTCGCCCTCATCGTCTGCAGCAACCTCAAATTCCTCAATTTCACTTTGTTCCATGGTGGTATCTTGCTCGAGGTCATCTACCACCTCATTCTCGGCTTCGTTTAAGCGCTGCCGTAGCGCGGCAATTGCTGACTGCAGCGCGGCCTCTCGGGCTTGAACTATCGTTGAAATAGTTAGTGTACACACCTGCGGACCGTCAGTCGTTAGTTCCGGTTGCGCTCGCACAGCACCTGGAGCCGTAGCAATTATTACTGCACCTGGAACGATATTCATTGAATCTGATTTTAGAAATTGCGTTAATTCAGGTGCGCGCTTAGGATCAAGTGCTCGTTGATATAGTGCCATCAGATTAACTGAAGCGCGGGGCGCATCCGCCCACTCAAGGATGTCATTTGCTTTCGATGCAGCGACATACATCCGAGGACTACCCGGCCGCTGCTCAAAGGCAATCGCAGGCAAGGTGGCAATGTCTTTCCGGTTCATGGTCATGTTGGCGCCTAACTGACAATCGATAAAACTCAGCCGTAAAATGTCTTGTCGATCTTATCTGTAGAAGTCCCTACGAATGTGCTCGGCGTCGCTAAGTGTCGTCCCTCAGTCCATGCACACGCCCCCACCTTCGAGAACAGTTGATCATCTACCCTCAGCGATACCGATCCCGGCTAACGACTAGGTACTCCTGTCGTCGTGGCTGCAACATTGAGCGCCACCCATCCCCCAGCACCTCCAACAACTGCCCATCCGGATCCCGCACCATCGCCATCCCCTCCCCGACGGAGCCCTCCACAATGGTTCCTCCAAACGAAGCAACCCGATCCAAAACCCCAGGCAAATCCGACACCGAGAACGAAAGATGAGACAGCCCAACCTGATCCATCGTCCGCTCCGACCCGGCGTGCACCTCGCGCGCCGAATAATCGATCAACTCCAACACGAACGAACCGAGCACGAGATACGTCGCGTGCGTCCCTAACGGTTCGGGCAACCCGATGAGCTGAGATGTCCGATCGTCCGGCGGTTCGATCTCCCACCAGAATTGAAACCCGAGTAGCTCCTCGTAGAAGCGCCGGGACGCAGCACGGTCTCGAACGACAAGACCGACATGGTTGAAAACGACCGGCTGCGAAACCATTACAACCTCCCGTACCGCGACAGAACCTGAGGGCCGCCAGCCGAAATCAATACGGTCGCCCGCTCCAGACAGCCCCCCACCCCAGGCTGCGTCACCCAGGACTGCACGCTCAACACCATCCCCTCCTCCAAGACCGCATCCCGTCCGCGCCCCAGCCCGATCACCGGCGGCTCGGCTCCCAGCCCCAGCCCATGTGCCAGCAACACACCGGGGGTTCCGAACCCCAGCCGTTCCCAAGCCCGATATAGCGAGGCACCGGTAGCACCCGGCCGGCACGCCGCGACCAACGCATCCAATCCTGAGCCGCAAGAGGAAGACAGCGCGGCAGCACGGACCGACCGCGACCCGCCGACCATCCGCGTACACGCCAGCCCCGCCTCGTATCCCGCATACCGGGCCGAAGGCGCCAGCACCACCAACTCCCCCTCCCGCACCGGACGATCCGAGGCCACGAAGCGAAACGGCACCGAACCACGCAAAGCCGTTGCGAAACAGACACTTTCGGTGGGCGCTACCGGAGCACCGAGCGACGCCACCGCAGAGTAGTAGACCCCGAGCAGCTCCCGCTCAGAAACACCGGGCTGCAAGGCGGTCTCCATGGCCCCCAGAGCGGATTCCGAAATAGCCGCCGCCACTTGCAGACACGTAATCTCTTCCGCTGTCTTGGCCCTCCGAGCGGCATCCAACACCGGGCCGGCGTCCAGGAAATCCGACATTCCGGCCATCCCGGCGAGCAATACGAACGATGCCGTCATCCCGTCGGTGCCGATCCGCCGCGCCTCCCGAAGCCCCGGAATCGACATCAGCGACTCCATCACCTTCATCGGATTCCAGCTCAACGGGTACAGATCCTCACGAGCGATCTCCGGCGGCACCCCCTCATCCCACGAACGCAGCAGATGCACATGCCCAGAAGACCTGACCACAACAGCCAGCGGCGCGAACGGCAGCACCCCGGCCCGCCCCAGCCACCGAGCCCCTGACACGTAGTGCACGTTGCCCGAACGACCCAGAATCAGCGCGTCCAGATCATGAGTCTCCATGCCCGCCAGAATCTTCAACCGCCGCTCACCACGTAGCCAGCCGAAGTCGATCCGCGCGCCATCTTCGAGGCTCGAAACCCCCAGACGCACCCCGGGGTCACGCGGCACCGGACTCATGGAACACTTCCGAAGGGTGCGTAGTCAGGACCGGAAAGCTTGACCCAGCCCCGATCCGTCACGGCCACAATATCTTCCGCGCGATATCCGTTTGCACCGTCTTCCCAGATCACCGGCTCCAGCACTAGTACCATGCCTGGCTGCAGACTCAGTTGCGCATCGAACTCATCCCCCAGATCGGTTCCGATCAAGGGCATTTCGGCACTATCGACACCCACCCCGTGCGCCAGATAAAAGTGCGAGATCCACGGCCGCGCTCCGCCGTTGGTCGCCACAGCCGCCCGACAAAGCTCCAGAGCAGACACCCCCGGCGCCAATACATCCAGACAAGCATCGATCACCGACCGCCACCGACGAAACTGCCCACGCTGAGCGGCATTCGGTTCCCGTCCCACCACCCAGGTCCGACCGTAGTTCGACGCGTATCCCTCCCATGTGATCGCGGTGTGCGCCCAGATCACGTCGCCGTACCGAAGGAACCGGTCGGTGGTCACGGTCGGGTACGCGAGATCGCCGTGGGAGGTCCAAGGACCTGAGTCCAGCGACGGGGCCATCACCTGCCAGATCGGGTCGGTCCCGCCCGCCGACCCACCCAGCTCGAAGATCCGCCGCAGGAATACCGCGCTCAGATCGGTCTGTCGCACCCCAACGCGCAACGCCCGCAACGCATCTTCCATCGCCAGTTCGTTGAGTCGTTGCGCCTGGCGGATACAGGCGACCTCGTCCACCGTTTTGATCACCTTGACCTTGCCCATGATTCCCGACGAGTCCGCCCACGAAACACCTTGCAAGCCACGGATCATCGCGTGCGAGAAGTGGTCGATCCCCACCCGGGCGCCGGCCGAGAAATGCTCCGACAACGCCGCACTGAATTCCGAGATCCCGTCTTCCAGGTCGGGAAACAGCGGTGGATGCAGATGCACGCCGAGGGGCACTCCGTCGCCGAACATCGAGTACAGATGCGGCATCGGCTCACCCTTGACCACGATGGCCACCGCGCGGAACAGCGCCGCCCGGTCGCCGTCCATCGCCGGCGTCGCGGCACCCGTCGCATACGCCACCGCACTGGACGTCAACAGCACCAGACCGTCCAACTTCTGCGCCACCAGCTCGGACTGCAACCGGGCATACCTTTCCCGGCGCATGCGGGCGAGATCGGGCAGCTCCGGAATCGCAATGCCGCCGATGGTCGCTCCCGATGCCCAGTCCTCGATGACGTCCACCACCTTCAAGTTGGGCACCCAAGCGCAATAACGCAAAGATAGCCTAATAGCCGGCATGCGACCTGAAGACCCAAGAGGCTTTCGACGGCAGCGCGCCCTGACGCCACGGTCGACTTCGACCACCACTCAGAGGATTTCAACCTCAACGAACTCAACATCAGCGCCGAGCGAAGACACAAATGCCCGGTCGCCTACAACCGCAACTACGGCGGTTTCTGGTTCCTGTCCAGCTATCAGGCCGTCAGCCAGGCGGCACGAGCCGGCGACACCTTCGCCCACAAATACGAGCCCGACTCCACAGACGGCATCGACTGCCAGGATGAGATGGGCGTGCCACGACCCGCAGGTCAACCGGCGCGTAGCCGAAGACGACGTCGAGCACTACCTCGGCAACCCGAGCATGACCGGGCTGGCCAGACTGTCGGTCACCTTCACACCGCAGCCCCGCGCTTGACCCGCAGCCGTCGGCTCGCCGCGACCAGCCGCGCGACACCCTCCTCGATCCCGGCCGCCAGCGCCGACACGTCGGGCGCGGTGTCGTAGTCACCGGTGATGCCGAAGACGAAGTTGTCGGCGTAGCTGACCATCGCGACGCCGGTGCGCAATTGCAGCGCGATCGGCGGGATCGGCAACATCTCCAGCACCCGACGCCCGAGCAGCTTCTGCTCGACCCGCGGACCGGGGACGTTGGTCGCCAACGCGACCACGGAACGTTGCGGCAGCCGACTCAGCAACCGAACCATCCACGCCGACAACGCAAACGGCACATTTCGGGCGGCCGAGAACAGCGCGTTGCCGCCCTCGCGCTGTCCGCTGCCCTTGGCCGCTGTCAATCGGTCGTGCACCAGCTCCAGCTGCGTCACCGGGTCGTCCTCGTCCACCGGCAGCAGCGGCAGCATCGCCGACACCTGGTTGTCGGTCATGTCGAAGTGATTCATGCCGCGCACCGAGACCGGCACCAGTGTGCGCAGGGAGTTGCGTGCGGGATGTTCGCCGCGGTCGAGCAGCACCCGCCGGTAGCCGTGCGTGATGGCCGCCAGCGCCACGTCGTTGAGCGTCACGTCGAACGCCTGGGTTACCTCGTGCAGATCGGACAGTCTTGCCCGCGCGGCATTGAACCGCCGCATCGCCGTGACGGGTCCGCTCAACGACGTCCGCGGCGCGGAGTTGAACAGGTTGGCCGTCAGCTCGAGAGCACCCACCGCCATATGTTCGGCACTAGCAACCGCGCCGAATGCGCCGCGCGCCCAGTTCAGCGGGTTGAGGCTGGGCCGCCAGAATCCACGCTGCTCGGGTTCCTTGGCGGCGCGGATGTCGGTGGCGAACGACGCCATGTCGCCGTCGTCGCTGAATTTGGCCAGCATGCGAGTGGTGGCGATGCCGTCGGCGATGCAATGGTGCAGCTTGGTCAGCACGGCCCACCGGTCTTCGCGCAGACCCTCGATGACGAAGCAGTCCCACAGCGGACGGTCCCGGTCCAGCCGGTGCTCCATCACACTGGCGATCACCTCGAACAGTTCCTCGTCGCCGCCGGGCTGCGGCAACGCCACGTGATGCAGGTGCCGGGAGATGTCGAAATGCGGATCGTCCACCCACTCGGGCGAACCGAGGTCGAGCGAATGTGTATGCAGCACTTGGGTGCAACGCGGAATGCTCTGCGCCCGCTCGGAAAAGGCGGCGACGAATTCGTCGAAGCTCGGTGCGGGTCCTTCCATGATCGACACACCGCCGATCGCCAGACTGACGTGTGGATCGGAGTCTTCGACTTCGAGGAAAGCTGCATCCAAGGCTGACAATCGCTCCATGCGGCTCACTATTCGCCTCGAAGGCCGCCGGGGTCAGGGCCGGAAGTCCTCAACTCGACGGGACGAACGAACGATAGATTGTGGTGCTGTGGGTGACATTGCGATGCGGTTGGCGCAGATCGTCGGCGACCACAATTTGCTGACCGGCGACGCGATTCCCGAGGACTACTCGCACGACGAGGAATTGTCGCTACCGCCGATCAAGCCTTTGTATGTCGCGAAGCCGCTCACCGCCGACGAAGTCGCCGAACTACTGAAAACTGCGGGCGAGCACAAGGTCCCGGTGACGGCCCGAGGGTCCGGGTCCGGTCTGTCCGGCGCCGCACGCCCGCACCCCGACGGCTTGGTGATCTCGTTCGAGCGGATGAACAAGGTCCTGGAGGTCGACACCACCAACCAGGTCGCCGTCGTCCAGCCCGGGGTCACGCTGACCGAACTGGACGCCGCCACCGAGGGAACCGGCCTGCGCTACATGGTGTACCCGGGCGAGTTGTCGTCGAGCGTCGGCGGCAACGTCGGCACCAACGCCGGCGGGATGCGGGCGGTCAAGTACGGGGTCGCCCGGCACAACATCCTCGGTCTGCAGGCAGTGTTGCCGACGGGTGAGATCATCCGCACTGGCGGCAAGATCGCCAAGGTGTCCACCGGCTACGACCTGACCCAGCTCATTGTCGGCTCCGAGGGCACGCTGGCGCTGGCCACCGAGATCATCGTCAAACTGCATCCGAAGCTCGACCACAGCGCCACCGTGCTCGCTCCTTTCGCCGATCTCGGCCAGGTGATGACGGCGGTGCCTGCCGTGTTGGCTGGCGGATTGGCGCCCTACATTCTCGAATACATCGACAACATGACCATGGCCGCGATCATCCATACTCAGAACCTCGAGCTGGGCATACCCGACCAGATCCGCGACAGTTGTCAGGCGTATCTGGTTGTGGCACTGGAGAACCGGACGCTGGATCGGCTGGACGAAGATGTGCAGCGGACGGGTGAACTGCTCGCCGAATTGGGCGCGGTCGACGCCTATGTGCTCGGCGGCGGTGCGGCGCGCCGGTTGATCGAGGCCCGCGAAAGGGCGTTCTGGACGGCCAAGGCGATCGGTGCCGACGACATCGTCGACACCGTCGTGCCGCGCGGTGCCATGCCCGAATTCCTCGCCGCTGCACGCGATCTCGCGGCCGCCGCCGGTGCCGCCGTGGCCGGGTGCGGGCATGCCGGGGACGGCAATGTGCATCTGGCGATACTGTGCAAGGACGGCGCGAAGCGAAAGCAGCTGATGACCGACACCTTCGCGCTGGCAATGCAATTGGGCGGTGCGATCTCCGGTGAGCACGGGCTGGGCCGCGCCAAGACGCCCTACTTTGTGAGGCTCGAAGATCCGGCCAAGGTCGCGCTGTTGCGGCGTATCAAAGAGAGCTTCGACCCGGCGGGGATCCTCAACCCGGGGGTTGTGTTCGGAAACGAATAACATCGCCACATCGCAGGCCAAAACCTCTTCAACCTCATCTGCACCATTTCCGGCTGTCACGCGGCATGCCTCGACCTACTTGTCAGACCGTGTCGTTACCGTGCGGGCATGCAGTCACGAAAGTATCCCTCGATCGACCTTGCCAGCGCGCTCAAGCTGGTTGGCGAGCCTGCCTACGCCCGCGGGCAGGCCTATGCAAATGAGGGTCGGGTGCTGAATTGCGCGTGGGACCCAGAGCTGCAGAACCTTGCCGGAAGTGTGCGAGGTAGCCAGGGCCGCACCTACGCAACCTTGGTGCAGCTTCGGCCGCGAGACGCCGATATCTGGGGCGTCCAATACGGGTTCTGCAGTTGCCCCGTACACCTGTCCTGTAAGCACGTCGCAGCACTCGCCATCGCCGTAGCGGAGGCTGCAATGCCAGGTGCCCACCGTACGAACCAGGCGGCGTGGCAACACTCACTGGATGCACTGCTGCCCGCGGTTTCGACAGACGACAACACCGGGACGCCGCTGGCGATCGAGCTGACCCTGACGGCGAACGGGCCGTGGCAGACCCTGGACGCACGACTCGTTCGCCAGGGAAAGCGCGGCCGCTGGGTGGCCGGGGATCTGAGCTGGGCAAGGCTGCACGTGTTAGGCGGCTTCGGCTATTCCGACACTCAGGTAGGGGTGTTGCGACAGCTCTATGCGACCTATCGATCGTCGATCTCGCATTCCGCTGGCTATTACAGCTATTCGTACAGAAGCTATGCCCACAGCGACGCGAAGTCAATCTCGCTGTCGCACTTCGGATCACCGCAGCTGTGGCCGCTGCTGGACGAGGCACGCCAAGCCGGGGTGCGGCTGATCCAGGGTGGGACTCAACAGGATGTACCGGTGTCCGCGAATGCGCTGATGTGCTTGGACGTCACGGTCGGCGAGACGGGCGATCTCGCCGTCGAACCCGTGCTTCGGGTCGGCGGCGTCACGGGGCAGCCGCTGGCGTTCATCGGCTCGTCTGGTCATGGCGTGGTATACGACGACAACGGATTGTGTCTGGCCCGGCTGGAAAAGCCGGCACCGGAAGCGTTGCAGCGCATGGCACTCGGCGCTGAAGCCCTGATAGTTCCCGCCGACCAGGGACCGCGCTTCGCCGCAGACTACTACCCGAGATTGCGCCAAATCACCACGGTGACGTCATCGGACGAGTCGTTCATACTGCCGGAGATCATTGGGCCGACGCTGGTCCTGCGCGCCGACTACCAGCCTGAGCATGAGCTCGAACTGACCTGGGAGTGGTTATACCGGATAAGCGACAACGACTTTCGCGTGCCGATCGGCGCATCCGAACACCTGGGTTATCGCGATCTGGAAGCGGAGAACATGCTCGCCTGCAGCATCGAAGCTCCGGTGGAGCAAGTGGGGCTGCGCACCGCCGAAGGAACGCTGATCACCGGCGTGAGGTTGTCCGGCCTCGAAACCATGCGGTTCGCCACCGAAATTCAACCGTTGCTGGCCGAGCTACCCGACGTCGCGCTGGAGGTGTTCGGCGACCAGGTGGATTACCGAGAGGCGAGCGGCTCCCTGGTCATCGCGGTGACGACGGACGCGACGGCCGGTGAGACGGACTGGTTCGACCTTGGTGTCACGATCAGCATCGAAGGAAAACAGGTTTCGTTTGCGAGCGTGTTCACCGCGCTCGCGTCGGGGCAGTCGCACCTCCTGCTTCCCGGCGGTGCCTACTTCGCGCTGGACAAACCGGAGCTGGTGAAGCTGCGCGAGCTCATCGAAGAGGCCCGTGCACTCACCGACGCCGAGGACGGACCACCCCGGATCAGCCGATTCCAGGTCGGGTTGTTCGACGAACTCGCCGAGCTCGGAGTCGTGTCGCGCCAGGCCGACGAGTGGCGCCGTCAGACCGAGGGGCTGCGCGCGCTGAACGGCCTGAGACCGGTGACGCCGCCAAGCAGCCTGCATGCCGCGCTCAGGCCCTATCAAGCCGATGGGTTCGCCTGGTTGGCGACTCTGTATGCACATGGTCTCGGCGGGATCCTCGCCGATGACATGGGTCTGGGCAAGACCATCCAGTCGCTGGCGTTGATTTGTCATGTCCGTCAACAGAATCCGCACATGGCGCCGTTTCTGGTGGTAGCGCCGGCCAGTGTGGTCGCGAACTGGGCGACCGAGGCAGCGCGGTTCGCGCCCGACCTGACCGTGGTGCCTGTCTCTGACACGCTGCGCCGCTCCGGTGCCGACCTCGAAGAACTGGCGGCCGGCGCGCACATCGTGGTCACCTCTTACACGCTATTTCGACTGGACTTCGACGCCTACGCCAAGACGGCCTGGTCCGGCCTGATTTTGGACGAGGCCCAATTCGTGAAGAACCGTCACGCCAAGACCTACCAGTGTGCTCGCAAGTTGACCGCGCCGTTCAAGCTGGCGATCACCGGAACTCCGCTAGAGAACAACCTCATGGAGCTGTGGTCGCTGCTGTCGATCACCGCTCCTGGACTGTTCCCCAACCCGACGACATTCGCCGACTTCTTTGCCAAGCCGATCGAAAAGACCGGGGACCCAGAGCTGTTGGCTCTGTTCCGTCGTCGCATCAAACCTCTGGTCAAACGCCGAAAGAAGGAGCTCGTGGCTGCCGAGCTGCCGGCAAAACAAGAGCAGATCCTTCAGATCGAGCTGCCGCCCAGGCACCGCGCCCTCTACAACAAGCGACTGCAACGAGAGCGGCAGAAGGTGCTCGGCCTGCTCGATGACATGCAGCAGAACCGATTCACCATCCTTAAGTCGTTGACCGTGCTGCGACAGATGGCCCTGCATCCCGGGCTGGTCGACCCGGCTCAAGAGGGGCTGGCGAGCGCGAAGATCGAACTGCTGACCGAGCAGCTGCGCGACGTCGCCGACGGTGGCCACCGGGCACTCGTCTTCAGTCAGTTCACCCGGTTTCTGGCCATGGTCCGCGATCGCCTTGACGCTGAGGGCATCGACTACTGCTATCTGGACGGGCGAACACGTCAGCGGGCAGCAGTCGTGCAGCGGTTCAAGGACGGAGACGCACCGGTTTTCCTGATCAGCCTGAAGGCCGGCGGATTCGGTCTGAACCTCACCGAGGCCGACTACTGCTTTCTGCTCGACCCGTGGTGGAATCCGGCCACCGAGGCCCAGGCAATCGACCGCACCCATCGCATCGGTCAGACCCGTAACGTCATGGCGTACCGCCTCATTGCCCACGACACCATCGAGGACAAGGTGGTCGCCCTCAACGCCCGCAAAGCCAAACTTTTCGCCAGCGTGATCGACGACGGTAACGCGTTCGGCTCCGCGCTTACCGCCGACGACATCCGCGGATTGCTTGCGTGAGCCGCGCCCGACGGGTTGAGCGCCTCAGCCGACTACAACCTCGACCGCACACCGCACTCCGGACGCACGTGACAGGCGGGCATCACCAGTAACCAGTAGTGCATCCAACTGCTCGGCCAGCGCAACGTACGCAGCGTCGTAGGGTGGGACGACGTGCCGCAGTTCCCAGATGCGCGGTAGCAACGGCTGATGAGTGGAACGACGCAGCGGCAAATCCGCCAGGTCTGCGACCGCAGCCGAAGCCCGCCGCGCTGTCATCAGTTTGGCGCAAACGTGCCGACGCCATACCGAAACCACTTCGAGGTCAACGAGTTCGGGGGCGAATATTGTTTCGCCCACTATCCGGTGCCGGCAGCGCTCGCCGTCATCCCCGTCGTCGCCCAGCGCTACAGCCAAGACACTGGCATCAACGACGATCACGGTCGGCCCGGATGTGCTCCACGGCGGCCTTGACCGATACCCGTCCACCACTGTGCTTGGTCACCCGGTCAAAAACCTCATCCAGCGTGGGGCGATTCGCCTCGTCAATCAAGCGAGTCAAAAGATATTCCTGAAGCGACTGATGTGCACGCGCCGCGCGTTCACGCAGGACTCGGTGAGTGCTTTCCGGGACGTCTTTGATCTGCACGCTGGGCATGGCGCCACTTTGGCGCTACTGGCGCTATAACGCAAGTCACCACAAACCTGTTGTCGCTGAGAGGCGGGCATTCGAGAAAACGCTTTACGCCGGTGACTGCAGTGACGGATGTGACACCCGGTGCAGGGTCCCAAAAACGTTAAACCCCTGTGGCGTACTGCAATACGGGTTCCGCGGAGTCCACGTGGCTGCCGCTGAGGATCGTAAGTCGTTGCGGGCGAATCTCGTAGCGCACACCGTTGGCCGGATTGGTGACGTCGAACCCGCCGGATGTGCGCACCGCATTGCCGAGTTCGATGTTGGCGCCGTCGCTGATCCGCTCCCCGCGGTAGTAGTAACTCTGCGGTCCGCTCTGACAGACCACCACCAGCGACTGGGCGGTGCGCAGCACAGCGGCAGGCGGATTGCCCGGATCACAGCGGGCGGTGTGGCCGATGAATCCCAAGCCGTCGGCTCCGTCGACGGGCTGGGACAGCGACGGTGTCGTCGGCGCGGCCGAAACGGGCCCGGCAGCCTCGCGCGCGGGTCGGCTCCCGAACGCCAGCACCACAGCCAGCACCGCCGCGACGAACAACATCACCGCCGCAAAACCCCCGACCAGCACGGGAACCCGACTGGGTCGACCGGCCACAACCGGAGCCGGCGCCGAAGGATACGGGCTGTAGCCACTGTCCTCCGGATTCGGGTACCGGACCGAAAACGGCCGGGTAGGTGTGGGCGGGCTCGGCCCGACGGGAGCCATACCGGACCCGGCCGCCGCGCGCACCGCCGCCGCCAACTCCCCTGCCGAACCGAACCGTGCCGCGGGTTGTTTGGCCATACCGGTGGCCACGATCCCGTCGAACGCGCGGTCGATCCCGCGGCGCATGATGCTCGGTCTCGGCGGCGGCGACATCAGATGTGCCGCAATCACTTCGGACTCCTCGAACGGCGGCCGGCCGGTGAGGCATTCGTACAGCACGCACGTCAGCGAGTAGACGTCGGTCTGCGGCCCGACCCGGTCGCCGCTGAAGCGTTCGGGCGCCATGTAGAGACGCGACCCGATCACCGATCCGGTGGCCGTGACGTTCGCATCGCCGGCGATGTGGGCGATCCCGAAGTCCGCGAGGTAGGCGAAGTTGTCGGCGGTGAGCAACACGTTTTCCGGTTTGACGTCGCGGTGCACCAACCCGTCGGCGTGCGCGGCGTCCAGCGCCGACGCCACCTGAGTCACGATGGACGCCGCCTGCACCGGGTCCAGGGCACCCTGCGAACGCAGCAGATCCTGCAGCGTGCCGCCATTGACCAGACGCATGTCGATGAACAGCACGCCGTCGATCTGGCCGAAGTCATGCACCGGGATGACATGCGGTTCCTGCAGCCGCGCCGCCAGTCGGCACTCCTTCCGGAAGCGTTCCTGGAAGGACGGGTCGTCGGCCAGCTCCCGGCGCAGCAGCTTCAACGCGACCATCCGATCCCGCTCGGTGTCGTATGCCCGGTACACGTCGCCCATGCCGCCCGCACCCAGCAGCGAGCGGAGTTGGTAAGGCCCAAACCGGGTACCAACACGCGAATCCGAGCTAGTCATCCCACCGGGCTACCCGTTTTTCCGGGACGCTACGTAGGCTGCGGTCCGTGGCTACCAACACCCGGTTGACGATGGACGACTGGTTGCAGGCCGGCTACGCGATCATTGCGGGTGACGGCCTCAACGCGCTCAAACTCGACCGGCTGTGCACGCGCCTCAACGTCACCAAAGGCAGCTTCTACTGGCACTTCGACGACATGGCCGCCTATCGCCAAGCGCTGATCGACTCGTGGGCGCAGCTCAAAGACCAGGACCGTCGCGACATCGAAGAAACGCGCGATCTGCCGCCCCGCGAACGTCTGTCCCGGATGATGGCGTCGCTGGTCCGGCCGAGACAATGGTCGCTGGAGCGGGCGATGCGCGAATGGGCCCGGTCCGACGAGACCGTCGCCGCCGCCGTCCACGCCTCCGACCGTCGAATCCTCAGCGCCGTGCGACAAGCGTTCCGCGAGTACGGATTCGACGACGACGAGGCTGACCTGCGTGCCCACACCACGTTCGCCGCCGGTGTCGGCCTGCTGCACCTGGCCGGTCCATCACCCAAGAAGTGGCTGCACCACGAGGACTTCCTGGACTTCATGTTGCGCCGGTGACCATACCAAAAGGTATGGTGTCTGCATGATCAGCGAGGACCTCGTCGAACGGATCCGGCGCCGCGCCCAAGAGACCGAGGAACTAAGGCGGTTACCTGCCGAGACCGTCAAGGAACTGAACGAAGAAGGACTCTTCGACCTGCTCAAACCGGCGCGTTACGGCGGGCGGCAGGCCGACTTCCAGCGGATCCTCGATCCGGTCCGGCGCCTCGCGCACGGGTGCACGTCGACCGCGTGGACCGCGGGATTCTTCACCCTGCACAACTGGATGCTGGCGCTGTTCGGCGAGCAGGCCCAGCAGGACGGCTTCGCCAGCCAACCGTTCCTGGCCTCGTCGCCGCTCGCGCCGACGGGGCGCGGCACACCGGTCGACGGGGGTATCCGGCTCGCCGGACGCTGGTCCTGGGCAACCGGTGTGATGGAAGGCAACTGGACCATCGTCGGCGCGTTGTGCGGCCCGGACGACGGGATCTATCCCGCCCTGGCGCTGCTGCCCGCCGAGGACTACCAGATCGTCGACGTCTGGCACACCGACGGCATGCGCGGCACCGGATCCAATGACATCGTCATCACCGACGTGTTCGTCCCCGAGCACCGACTGGTCAAAGTCACCGACATCTACGGCGGCACCGCACCGGGAGCCGTCTTGCACGACGCGACGCTCTACCGCTGGCCGATGGTGCCCGCGCTGGCGTTTCTGGCGTCGATGCCGGCGTTGGGCACGGCCGAGCGGGTCGTCGAATTGTTCGCCGAGCGCCTCGGCGAGCGGGTCATCGCCTACGAGGGCAGCAAGCAGAAAGACAAACCGGCAGCGCAGGCCAGGTTGGGCGAAGCTAGGGTCCGGCTGCGTGCTCTACACGGGCTGATCGCCGACACCATCGGCCGCATCGAAGCGATTCTCCAAGCCGGAGAACGGGTTCCGCGCACCGTACGAGCCGATGCCCGGCTGGCCGCCGCGCACGTCGTCAAGGAGTCGCGTGCCGTGATAGGCCAGCTGCTCGAAGCATCCGGAGGCAGCGTGCACTTCCTCGACAACCCGTTGCAGCGGGCCAAACGCGACGTCGACGTGCTGGGCGGGCACGTGATCTTCGACTACGACACCAGCCGAGAACTGGCCGGCGCGTTGGCAATCGGGCTCAAGATCTCACCGCTCGCCATGGTGTGAAAGCCCCTCCAGGTCAATGACCTCGCCGCGATTGATGCTGACCCAATCGCGCCCGTCGAGATAAGGCCGCAGGCTGCGCCCGATCAGCTCGGCGTCCGCGGCCGACTTGGGCCGCTGCAGTTCGTAGACGTGGGGCAACTCGGCCATGCCGGTGACCACGTCCCACAGCTTCACCGCTTCCTGTCCGACAGGCGGATTGACCAGCACCGGCCCGAACAGGCACTGCCCGTCCATAAACAACGTCGGCACCCCGAACCCGCCGGCATCGACCACCCGCTGATGCTCGGTACGCACCTCGTCGTGCGTCGTCGAATCGGCAAGCGCCGCATCGAGAATCGAGGCTTCGGCGCCGATCGAGACCAGCAGTCGTCGGGCGACATCGGGATCGTGCGGCTTGCCGCCCAGCGTGTGCAGCTCATGGCCGATTGCGGCATACCAACGATCGAGTAGGTCCATTCCGGTGCGCCGCAACAAAGCGCCGATCCGCATCAGTGACCACCCGTAGGACCAATCCCGTTCCCACGGATGCTTTTTGCCCTCGACACGGTTGATCTCCTCCAGGCTGAAGAACCGCCAGTCGATGGTGATCCCGAGTTGCGCGCGGACCTCGCGGATCCACAGCGAAGTCTGGTAGGCGAAGGGGCACATCGGGTCGAAGTGGAAGTCGACGGTCATCGCTATTGCACCGTCACATTCGCGGTGAATGTGCACGACGGCGCGCCATCGCCGGTGACCGGGCCGTAACTGGTGACGATGCTGGTCTTCCCGGCCTTGGCCGCCGTGAACGTCCACACCTCCGTGCCGGGCGCACCGATGCGGTCGGTGTTGCCGCGGAAATACTCATGACTGTCCTGCTTCAGGACCGCGGCGTCGCTGATCTTCGGCTCGGGCGTCCACCGGTACGGGGTGCTGTGGTTGGCGCCGAGCGACACCGTGAGCGTGTCGCCGGTCCGAAGCGTGACCTCACGAATGATGTTGCCTTGCTTCAGAACATCGTCCATGGATACTTCCACGGTCTTGGTCGATGCCGCACCCGGGCTCGAACAACCCACCAACAGCAGCGCGGCAGCGAATGCCAGCAGCGTGATTCTCATAAGACGAACACTAGGCCGTGAGCCCACAGATCTGCCCAAATCTGCAGTTGGTCGGGTAGCTTCAATCCGTGTTTGGCATCATTCGGCCCTGCCGTCACCGGCTCGGCGGCGAACTGACTGCGGCTTGGCGAGCACAACTGTGCGGCCTGTGCCTGGCGCTGCGCGACGACTACGGGCAGGCGGCGCGGATCGCGACCAACTACGACGGGTTGATCGTCTCGCTGCTCGTGGAAGCCCAGTCCGAGGCCAAGCCCACCCGCCGCACCGCCGGGCCGTGCCCGCTGCGCGGCATGAAGCGTGCCGACGTGGCGACCGGCGAATGCGTGCGCCTGGCGGCGGTGGTGTCGTTGGCGCTGGCGGCGGCGAAGGTCCGCGACCACGTCGACGACCGCGACGGCCTGGTCGGCGTGGCGGCGATCCGGCCGGCCGCGCGGCGCATCGCCGAAAGCTGGGTCCGCCGCGGCACCGACACCGGCCACACCCTGGGCTTCGACACCGGTGTGCTGGTGGCCGCGATGGACCGGCAGGTCGAACTCGAGGAGACGGCCGGGCCGGGCAGCTCGCTGCTGGCCGTCACCGAGCCCACCGAGACGGCCGTGGCCGCCGCGTTCGCCCACACCGCCGTGCTGGCGGGCCGCCCGGCCAACGAGGCGCCGCTGCGTGAGATCGGGCTGCTGTTCGGGCGGGTGGCGCACCTGCTCGACGCGGTCGAGGACTACCACGACGACCAGGCGCGCGGGAAGTGGAATCCGTTGGCCGCCACCGGAACACCCGTCGCCGAGGTCCGCAAGCTGTGCGACGACGCGGCGCTCGGCATCGAACTGGCCCTGGCCGACGTCGATTTCACCGACGGCCGGCTGCCGCGCCGGCTGTTGACCAAGGAATTGCGCCGCTCGGTCTCCCGCACGTTCGCCGGCGCCGTCCCGACGGCCAACTACCCCTACGGAAGCCCACACGGCGAGCAGGACGGCATCAACTTCGGCGGCAACCAATACGGCATGTACGGGCCGGGCGGCTATCCGCCCCCCGGTCAGCTGCCGCCCGAGCCGCAGAAGAAGCGCGGCTGCTGGGACCGGTGCACCGACGCCTGCTGCTGCGACTGCGAGTGCGATTGCTGTTGCGACTCCTGCTGTGACGGCGACGGCTGCTGCTGCGACTGCGGCGACTGCTGTGACTGCAGCTAGCCGCCGCTGAGCCGTAGGCAAGGATGGGCAGGTGTTTGCGCTTGTCGTCATCGTCGCGCTGGTATTCACCGTCGTCGTCGGCACCGTCCTGGGCCAGCGCTATCGCGTCGGCCCCCCGGTCCTGCTGATCTTCCTCGGCACGCTGCTCGGGCTGATCCCGCGGTTCGGTCACATTCACATCGACGGGGAACTGGTCCTGCTGTTGTTCCTGCCGGCGATCCTGTACTGGGAGAGCCTGAACACCAGCTTCCGCGAGATCAAGGCCAACATGCGGCCGATCGTGATGACCAGCGTCGGCCTGGTGATCGTCACCGCGGTCGCGGTGTCCTCGACGGCGCGTGCGCTGGGCATGGAATCACACGCGGCGGCGGTGCTGGGCGCCGTGCTCTCCCCCACCGACGCCGCGGCCGTGGCCGGCCTGGCGAAGAAACTGCCGCGCCGCGCGCTGACCGTATTGCGCGGGGAAAGCCTGATCAACGACGGCACCGCGCTGGTGCTGTTCGGCGTCACGGTCTCGGTCGCCGTCGGCGGCAACGAGGTCAGCCCGCTCGCGTTGACCGGTCGATTCGTCTACTCCTACCTCGGCGGCATCGCCGCCGGATTGATCGTCGGTGGCCTGGTGACGCTGCTGCGTCGCCGCATCGACGCACCGCTCGAAGAGGGAGCCCTCAGCGTGCTGACCCCGTTCGCGGCGTTCCTGCTGGCCGTCGAGTTCGACTGCAGCGGTGTGGTCGCGGTGTTGGTGTCGGCGCTGGTGATCAGCTATGTCGGCCCGCGGGTGATCCGGGCCCGTTCCCGGTTGCAGGCGTTCGCCTTCTGGGACATCTCGACGTTCCTGATCAACGGCTCGCTGTGGGTGTTCATCGGCGTGCAGATTCCCGGCGACGTGCACGCCATCGTCGACGGCGGGGGCGGCCTTCGCCACGCCACCTACCTCGCCCTGGCGGTCACGGCCGTGGTGATCGTGACGCGCTTCGCCTGGGTGGAATTGACCACGCTTCTGGGCCGCGCCCTGGACAAGGGCTTGCACCGCGACATTCAGCAGCCGGACTTCCGGCAGCGCTGCGTCACCAGTTGGGCGGGCTTCCGGGGAGCGGTGTCGCTGGCCGCGGCGCTGGCCGTGCCCCTGGAAACGTTCAACGGCGGCCCCTTCCCCAATCGCAGCCTGATCATCTACGTCGTCTCCTTCGTGATTCTGGTGACCGTGCTCCTTCAGGGCAGCACCCTGCCCGCCGTGGTGCGCTGGGCGCGGTTGCCCGAAGACGTCGCCCGCGCCGACGAATTGCAGCTGGCCCGTACCCGCGGCGCCCAAGCGGCGCTGGAGGCGCTACCGGAGATTACCGACGAACTCGGTGTCGGACCGAAGATCCGGGCGCGCCTGCAGAAGGAGTACGAAGAGCACGCTCTACTGGTCGAGGCCGGTGGCGACGACTCCGACGACAGCAACAGGCTGTCCGAAGCCGGTGATCAGATCCGTACCGTGCGACTGCGCGTGCTGGAGCGCAAACGCCAAGCCCTTACCGAGCTTCGTGACCAACGCCTGATCGACGACATCGTGCTGCGCGAAGTGCAAGCCGCCCTGGATCTGGAGGAAGTGCGACTGCTCGGCCCGGCCGACGTGGACTGACTACGGCGACTGTGAATCTGGCTGCGTAACACGCCGCTGCTGCGTCGTAGGATTCACGCTCGGCGGTACGGCTGATCATCCCGTGCTACACGGAAGTCGTTTGATCCCATGGAAAAACGACGACCGCAGCCGGTCGGGTTCGCCGGTTACGGTGAGCCCGGGCACCTTCGGATACAGCTCTTCGAGCATCACCCGCAGCTCGAGCCTGGCCAGCTGGGCACCGAGGCAGAAGTGCACACCCCCGCCGCCGAACGCGGCATGCCCGGCATCGGTTCGGGTGACGTCGAATTCATCGGCCCGGTCGAACACGTCCTCGTCGCGGTTGGCCGACAGATAGTGCATCAGCACCCAGTCGCCGGCCGGGATGCGCTGCCCGCGGATCTCGACATCGCGGGTCACGGTGCGCCGGAAGTAGAGCACCGGGGTCGCCCATCGCAGTAGTTCTTCGACCGCCGCTTTGACAGCGTCGGGGTCACGGGCGAGCAGGGCCTGCTGTTCCGGGTGCTGCGACAGCGCCAGAATGCCGTGGCTGAGGGTGTTGCGGGTGGTCTCGTTGCCGGCGATCGCCAGCAGGACGAAGAACTCGTTGAGCTGCTCGGTGTTGAGTTTCTCGCCGTCGACCTCGGCGGCCAGCAGCGCCGACAGGATGTCGTCGGTCAGACCGTGCTTTCGTCGATGTTTCACCAAATCGTTGCAGTACGTGAACATCTCGGCGGCCGCTTGCCCGAGCGCCTCGGGAGTGGGCGCATAGTCGGGATCCTCGATGCCCAGGGTTCCGATGGCATTGCTCCACCGGAAGACATCCAGCCGGTCTTCGGCGGGTACCCCGAGCACGTCGGCGATCACCTGTAGTGACATCTCCGCGGAAATGTCTGGGACAGCGTCGAATTCGCCCTTCTCGCGGATGTCGTCGACGATGTCGCGAGCC
The DNA here is from genome assembly GCF_059813095.1 of Mycobacterium sp. NGS22. Classification (NCBI taxonomy): domain Bacteria; kingdom Bacillati; phylum Actinomycetota; class Actinomycetes; order Mycobacteriales; family Mycobacteriaceae; genus Mycobacterium; species Mycobacterium sp. NGS22. The sequence goes on along the minus strand of NZ_JCALDY010000025.1, from coordinate 34,986 downwards.
ACCCGGCGCATGTGCGGTTCCAGGCGCAGCACGTTGCGGGCGGTGAAACCCTGGTTGATCAGCTTGCGGTAGAGCACATGTCGCGGCGGGTCGATGCCCGGCAGCATCGCCGAGGTGGGGCCCGCCTCGACCTGGATCAGGGTGTTGCCGTTGCTGCTGGTGAACGTGTCGGTGTCGCGGCTGACCAGTCGCACGTCGGCGTGCCGGGTCAGCAGCCACGCCCTGGGCAGCCCGGACAACTGCACCGGATGCACCGGGTTCTGGGCCCGCAGCCGGGCCATCGCATCGAACGGAGCGCCGACGACGAAAGTGTCCGGATCAAGCACCCGGGCGGCGTCGCGATCGGCTGGGCTGTCCAGGTTTTCGACTACTACCGAGCCGAGCTGAGGAACCGTCATGACGCCCTGATCCCGGCGATGATCACGTCGAGTCCGGCACGGAAACGTGCGGCGGACTGCCGTTTGGCCGGCGCTGACTCCTCCAGGCTGACCGACCCCAGCAGGTAGGTGTACAGCACCATGTGAGCCGCCGCCACAACCGGTTTCGCGAGACCCGCCTCGACCAGCAGGGAGCGGCTGAGCCGGTCCAGCCGTCGCGCCTGCTCACCGCCGCCGCCGGTCTGCAGCATGCCGGCGATCCCCGGGACCGCGAGCAGCGCTTCCCTTGCTGTGCAATACAACTCGGTGAGCCTGACGTCCCACGGCCCCTGCCGCGGCACCGGGATGCCGGCCAGCACCGTTTCTGCCAGCAGGTCGAGGGCCGCTTGTTTGCCCGGCACGTGGTAGTAGACCGACGGCACCGCCGCCCCCAGTTCGGCGGCCAGCTCGCGCATCGTGACCTGCTGCACCCCCACCCGCCGGGCCAGCGTGTGCAGCGAAGAGACCACTTGTCCGCGGTCCAGTTCGCCGTATGGACGTCTCGTCCGGACTGATTCGAGCATTGTTAGAATCTAGCGCGATGAGCACACCGACGGCAAAGTTGTCGATCGCCTCTCCGGTGGTCACCACGATCCCGGGCATGAACGCCGACTGGGAACGGACCGCGTCGGTCGAGGATCTCGCCCGCGTCGCCGAGGCCGCGGATCGGTTGGGATATCACCATCTGACATGCAGCGAACACATCGCACTGCCTGCCGCCGAAGAGGAACGGCGGGGGGTGCGCTATTGGGATCCGCTGCCGACGTTGGGTTATCTGGCCGCCCGGACCAGCCGAATCAGGTTGGCTACCAACGTGCTGGTGCTGGCCTACCATCATCCGCTGGAGATCGCCAAGCGGTACGGCACGCTGGACAAGCTCAGCAACGGCAGGCTCATCCTGGGCGTTGGCGTGGGCTCGCTGAAAGAGGAATTCGACCTGATCGGTGCGCCGTTCGACGACCGTGGCGCCCGCGGTGACGACGCGGTGCGCGCCCTGCGTGCCTCGCTGTCGGTCCGCGAGCCGTCCTACCGCGGCGAGTTCTATTCGTTCGGCGGCATGGTCGTCGACCCGTGTGCCGTGCAGGATCATGTCCCGATCTGGGTGGGCGGGCGCACCTTGCGGTCGCTGCGCCGTGCGGTCACCCTGGCCGACGGCTGGACACCTTTCTCGGTGAGTCTGCGACAGGCGCGGGACTGGTTGAGCCGCTTCGACATTCGCCCGGACTTCGACGTTGTCCTCGCGCCGGCCAGGAGGCTGGATCCGATCCACGACCCTGAGCGGTCGCGCGAACTCATCGCCGAGGCCGTCGCGCATGGCGCGACCATCGTCAGCGCCAACTTCGCCAGCACCTCGCTGCAGCATTATCTGGAGAATCTGCAGGCACTCGCGGAACTGAACGCCTCGTGAACCGCGTCCGGGCCGGTATTTTCAGCTTCACGGGTGCAGCACCGCGTGACGACGACGGCAGCTACCTGCGGTGGCACCTGCTCGATCACATGCCCGAGCAGTTCCAACTGCCGGGAATTCTGCACGGGCTGCGCTGGATCGCTGACCGGGACCACCTCCTGGCGTCGAATGGTCCGCTGGGTGAGATCGGCAACGTCGTGCACTATCTGGTCGGCGAGCCCGTCGCGGAGACGGTCGACGACTTCGTCGACCTCGGGCGGGCGCTGCGGGAGAACGGCCGCATGCCGGCCATGCGCCCGCTGCTGCAGATCTCCGGACTTCGCCTGCTGCAATGGCATTCGGCACCGCAAGCCCTGGTGTCGGCGGAGGTGGTGCCGTGGCGGCCGCACCGCGGCGTGCTGCTGATCGTCGAAGAACCAACCGGCGAGCGCCCCGATCACTGGTTGGAATGGCTGCACGCCGAACACTATCCGGCGCTGCTGGCCACTCCGGGCACCGCCGGGGCGTGGACGTTCGGGTCGACGTGGAAGCCGGCGCCCCGCGGGTGGCGTACCGAGGCGCACTACGTCACCGTCGTCTACCTCGACGACGACCCGCTGGCCGTGACGGCCGCCGCGGCGCCTTTGGTCGAGGAGCGCTGGCGTTCGGCAGCGGTGCGGCCGGTGTTCGCCGGGCCGCTGCGCAGCATGATCAGCTGGGAGGCCTGGCCGCGGTAGTGGTCGTTAAGGTGAACGTGTGCAACCTCGGAACCGCGTCCTGATCACCGCCACCGAACTGGCCGACCTCGTCGAGTCGGGCGAACCGCTGAGCATTCTCGATGTGCGTTGGCAACTCGACGTCCCGGACGGACGACCCGCCTACCTGGACGGCCACCTTCCCGGCGCGGTGTATGTGTCCCTGGATGACGAGCTCAGCGACCACAGCGTCGACGGGCGCGGCCGGCATCCGCTGCCGTCGGGCAGTAGCGTGCAGGAAGCCTTGCGGCGGTGGGGGGTTCGGCAGGGCGTGCCGGTGGTGGTGTACGACGACTGGAATCGGGCCGGCTCTGGACGAGCGTGGTGGGTGCTGACCGCGGCGGGCCTGCCCGACGTGCGGATCCTGGACGGCGGGCTGGCCGCATGGCGCGCGTCGGGTGGTCGGCTTGAAGCCGGCGCGGTGGATCCTGCGCCCGGGAATGTGGTTGTGCAGCACGAGGATCTGTATGCCGGTGGCCTGCCCACATTGACCGCCGAGCAGGCTGGCGCGGGTGCGCTGCCGCTGTTCGATGCGCGCGCCCCCGAACGCTACCGCGGTGACAGCGAACCCGCCGATGCACGGGCCGGCCACATCCCCGGTGCGAAGAACCTGCCCTTCATGACTCTGCTGTCCGACGATGGTGCGTTTCTCTCCGAGGAGGCGCTCGCGCAACGGTTGTCCGACAGCGGAATTGAGCGGGACGAGCTCGTCGGTGCGTATTGCGGCTCGGGTGTTACCGCCACCGTTCTGGTGGCCGCACTGGCCGTCGCGGGCCATCAAGCCGCCTTGTTTCCCGGCTCGTGGTCGGAATGGAGTTCGGAGCCGGGACGCCCTGTGCAGCGCGGGGCAGAGTAGGCCGTGGCGGGTTCACTGAGTGCACGAGAGTCCGCAAAATGCCAGAAAAAGGGTGCTCTGCCGTACATTTGCGGACCCTCGCGGGGCGCGTCAGGGTAAGGCGAAGCGCTTAGTCCGGCCGACGGCCGCAACAGCACTTCATGCCCCGGCCCACGTCCCCAAGAATCCCTCGACCACCCGGGCGGCGTTCTCCGCGGCGATCTGCTTGTAGAAGAAGAACTGAAACGGGAAGCCCGGCAGGCCCAGCGGGTCACCGGGCCCGTCGGACATGCCCCGGATGCCCAGGAACGGGACGCCGTGCGCCGCGGCGACCGCCAACGCCGCAGCCGTCTCCTGGTCCACCGCGTCGAAAGCCGGATTCTCGGCGGTCTGGATGTTGAGGTTGCTCAGCAACCCTTTGGTCAGGAACGGCCCGATGGCCTGCACAAAGTTCCCGGTGTAGAAGAAGGAACGCCCCGGCGGGCTGCACGGTTGGCATCCGAAGACGTCGCCGCCGTTGGGTACACACGGGAAGGCCTGGCCGTTGTTGGCGTCATGACTGTAGCCGTCGCCGCCGACGAACAGCTGCGGCGACCGTTTCAGATCGATCAGCTTTACGGTCGGGACGTGACGGCACAGGCACATTGGATTGCCGAGGTTGTTGACGCTGCTGAGGTTGACGGTGAGCGCTTGCGCCGCGGCCAGCATGCCGGGATCGACGGCGGCGAATGTCGCTCCGTTGTCCAGGCTCCACCGGGCGGGCACGGCCACGTCGCCGATGCTGGTCCGCCCGGCTCCTCCGGCGACCCCGGAGAACACCACCGCTGCGATGGTCTCGCCGGAGGCGCAGGTGAACCGGTTCAGTGCGGTCTCGGTGACGCGGGTGGCGTTCACCATGCCGATCCCGGTCATGGCGACAAGCACCTTCTTGCCGGCGATCGAACCGCGATAGAAATATTGATTGTCATGTATCGCTTTGGGATTCGCGTCCAGCGTGGTGTGCGCCAAGACCGCGTCGGTCTCGGCTGGGAAGGCGGTCAGCACCAGCGTTCGCTGTTCGCACGTCGCCGCCGTCACGCCCGCGGCCCCGGCGGGATCTGCGACGGCCAATCCGCCGCCCACACAGACCGCGACGACCACGACGAGGACAGCGCGCAACCGTTTGAGCACAGTCTCCCTCTCGTCGTCGAGGTTTCGTCGGTCATGGCCGGGACTCTCATGGACGTGGCTGGAACAACAACGGCTTGATTTTCGCGCGACACGGCGAGAGGTTGGAGATTCGTTACCGTTCTTTTCAAGTGCCGTGACGCAACCGCGACTCGAGGGAGCTGACGGTGGCCGAGCGTACGGCTGACCAAGGAGGCAACACCAGATGGCGAAGCGGCACCGTTGCTGGGTAAAGCTGGCAGCCATCGGGTTCGCCTTCGTGCTTGCCGGCTGTACATCGGCGCCCAAGCAGCCCGCCGGCGACGCGCCCCCGACCAGCGACCCGCTGGCCGGCGTCAGCGTCCCAGATGCCTTCACGCCGTTGACGGTGTCACCGATCAGCCGGCCGACCTTCGCGTTTCCCGGTACCGACGACAAGTATCACCTGGCGTTCGACATGCAAGTCACCAACTCGACGGCGGAGCCGGCCAGCCTGACCGGGGTGGACGTGGTCGACGGCCGGGACCCCAAGAGGGTGTTGGCGTCATATTCGGGAAATCAACTGGTCGATCCCGCCTGCAACTACGGCAACTGCAACCGGCTGCGCCTGGTGCCCGCCGCGCCCGCACCCGACTTCACCATCGCGCCGCAGTCGTCGCGGTCGTTGCTCGTCGACTTCCGGCTCGATAACCTCTCGGATTTCCCGAAAGCGGTGATGCTGCGGCTGCACGGCACCGGCGTGAGTAATCCGAGCGCCGCCAAGACATCCGGGGCCATCGACACCCTCGGCGCACCGTTCGACATCTCGGCCGGGACGCCGCGCATCATCGGTTCTCCCTTGCGCGGCAACAATTGGGTCGCCTTCAACGGCTGCTGCGATCCGGGGTGGGCGCACCGTGACGCCATCCTTCCGGTCAACATGAAACTCAACAACAGCCAGCGCTTCGCGATCGACTGGATGCGGATGAACGACCAAGGCAATTTCTACGTGGGCGACCGGGCGGTGAATGAGAGCTACATCAGTTACGGGACACCGGTTTACGCGGTCGCCGACGGCACCGTGGTGTCGACGCTGGACAGCATCGAAGCCAACAAGCCGGGTATCCTGCCGTCATCCGATCCCGCGTTGGCCGCGAAACTCACCGTGGAGAACATCGACGGCAATCACATCATCATGGACATCGGCGACGGGGTCTACGCCATGTACGCCCATTTCATCCAGGGATCACTGCTGGTGAAACCGGGCGACAAGGTCAAGAAGGGACAGCAGATCGCCGAGCTGGGCAATACCGGCAATTCGAACGCGCCGCATCTGCACTTTCAGCTGATGAGTGGCCCGTCGCTACTCGAAGCCGATGGATTGCCTTACGTGCTCGAGGGTTTCAGCTACCAGGGTCAGGTCAGTACGACGGCGGTGTTCAATGCCGACAACTACCTCAGCGGCTCCTTTCTCGGCCCGGACATACTGCCCACCCCGCAACTGAAGGGCAAACAGTTGCCGCTACTGCTGGCCGTCGTGACGTTCCCGCAAACCTGAGAGGCTCGACGATGGATATCTTCGTGGAATGGCACACCGGCGGAACCGAATTGAGCTGGCGGTCGACCACCGACGCCAACGACCGGCAGCCGGTCACGGTGTTCCTGCGACGATTCGGTACGCCGGGCAAACCTGCGCTGGTGTGTGTGCACGGTTTCCCCACGTCGAGCATCGACTACTTTCCGCTGGCGCGGGAATTGGCCGGCGAATTCGAGATCTTCGCGCTGGATTTCCCAGGCTATGGCGTCTCCGACAAACCACCCGAGCCGTACGTCTATTCGCTCTACGACGACGCGCGACTGCTCGTGCACGCCATCACCGAGGTGTGGAAACTGAGTGACTACCGCATGATCACCCACGACCGCGGCTGCAGCATCGGCATGATCGCGTTAGGCCTGCTCGCTGAGAAGTCAGCGCTGCCTGTCGATTTGATCATCACCAACGGCAACATCTATCTGCCGCTGTCCAATCTGACCGCCTTTCAGCTCGCGCTCCTCGACGCCGCGTCGGGTCGTGCCGCTGCTGCCGAGACGACGCCGGAGCTGTTGGCCGCCGGCCTCGGGGTCACCACGTTCATGCCGCGCCGGATGCCGGATGATCCGGAGATCTCTGCGCTGACAAAGTGTTTCGCCTACAACGACGGGATCCGGGTGCTGCCGGACACGATCCAGTACTTGCACGAGCGGGCCGCCGACGAGAAGCGTTGGCTGGAAGCGCTTTCGCAGTTGCCGGTCAACGTGACCCTGATCTGGGGGCTGCACGACGCTGTCGCCCCGCTGCGGGTCGCGAACCATGTCTGGCATACCTACCTGCGGGGGATGCCCGGTCGGAGCCGCTACTGGGTGGTCCCGACGGCCGATCATTACCTGCAATGTGACGCACCCGCCGAACTGGCGCAGATCATTCGCCTGACCGCGCAGGGCGCCGACATCGCGCTGCAGCTGCAGACCCTCGGCGAGCGGCCCGAGGGCGCGGTGCTGGTGGATCAGGCGAGCTAAACCGACACCGAGTGGCCGCGTTCGATCTCCAGGATGCGGTCGTCGAGGCCGCGGCGTTTCATTTCGGCCTTGAAGTCGGACAGCGGTGAGGCGAACACCGTGTAGTCGTCGAAGTGGACCGGGATGACCTTGGGCAAATCGAGCCGTTCGACGAGCCCGCTACCTTGCTGCCCGTCCATGGTCACGGTCAACCCGAACGGCAATCGCGCGCCGGCGGGCAGCCGGGTCCCCCCGAGGTGGAGTATGCCCGCGTCGATGGCGTCGAACCGGACCGGGATCTCGCCGAGTTCGTCGATGAGCAGCGTATCCCCGGAGATGTAGAGGCGCCGCCTGGTCGGGCTGTCCACCGTTCCGAATTCGAGCATGCTGCCCATGACCGGCGGGAGCAGGCGCTTCGTCCACAGCGGGGCGTGACGACCCGGCAGCGCCGTCACGGTGAGCTGGACATCCCCCTTGACCATCGTGTGCGCCTGCCACGTCGACAATGCGGCGGCGCGCTCGAAGCCCTTGGAGTGCAACCGGTTCGCCGCCGCTGGCGTGGTCAGGATCGGAAGTTCACGGTCCAGCCCTTTCGTCGTCACCCGGTCCCAGTGGTCGCCGTGCAGATGCGACAGCAGCACGACGTCGATCGACGGGAGCTGGTCGATCGTCAGCGCGGGTGCCTTGCGGCGTTTGGATACCAGGCCGTAGCCGAGATAGGCGTGCTGACCCTTGTGCAGAAAGTTGGGGTCGGTGAGCACGGTGATGTCGCCGGCGCGGATGAGCGTGGTGGCGTTGCCGATGAACGTGACGGTGATGTCCATGATTGCTGCGAGTTCCCGGAGAACGGCGGACAAAACGTGTCGTCGTTGATCCGGTCAGGCGCAGGCGGGACTTACTCTTCCCCGAAGCGATCGACCAGGTGGGAGTTCACGCCGTCGGCATCGAGCCGCCGGGCCACCAGGTAACCCGCGCCCATCCACGCCCGACGCGTCCAGTTGCCGAACGACACCCGCGTGCCGGGTGCGCCGGACGCCGCCGGCATCATCTTCACCCGCTCCAGCGCCTCCTTGACACCGCGCGGACTCAACGGGTGTGCCTCGGCCAGTGCCCGCAGCAGGGTGCATGCGATGTCCCTGTTGACCACCGGCACGCACCATTCCGGCCGGCGACCGTACTCCCGGTGGTATTCGTCCAGGAACTTCTGCCCGACCGTATTGCCCTCGTCGTACTGGTCCACACCTGTCCAGCCCATGAACGCGTTCCACATGATCGGATTGAGCCAGGCGTTCTGGAAAGCGGTGCCGCAGTAGCGCGGCGGGTCCCAGCCCAGGGCCTGGAGTGCGGGATTGACGAAAACCACGCCGAACCCGAAGCCGCAGTGCACGATTGCCTGCGGCTTGGCTGCGTGAAGGGTGTTCACCGCGGCGGTCACGTCCTGTGCCGTCTGCGCTATCGACGCTTCGGCCACCACCCGAATACCCTTACGCCTGCACGCATCCCGAAAATTCCGCAGATAGGTCTCCCCGACTATCGACTGCTCGACCAGTACGCCGACTTCGGTGTGGCCCGCCTTCGTCAACAGGTCGGACCAGAAGATCGGCTCGTCGGTGTGTGAGCCCATCGGAAAGGCGAAGAACCATTCGCCGAGTGCGACATCGGATCCCGTGACACTGATGCAGGGCACCTTGAAACGTTCCTCGATCGCCTCCCGCGCCGGGATCGCGTTGTCGGCGATGCTGGGGCCGAAGATCGCCAGGCAGCCTTCGTCGCACAACTCGCCGTAGGCGTCGATGACCGCTTTGACCGAACCCTTCGGCAGGCCTTCCACTTCGCGGTAGAGGATCTCGATCGGCCGGTCTATCAACCCCTGCTCGACCGCTTGTTTGAACACCAGATCGAACGGTTGGGTCAAGTCCTCGAAGTAGGTCTTCGGGAATCCTTCGGGGAGCAGAAAGTCCATCAGGTAGCCGATTTTGATTGGCTGCGCGGTGCTTTCGTAGGACACTCATTCTCCTAGCCTGAGGATTGAAACCTAACAGTTGTTCATCGTGCAGAGACCTGAGTGCCGAGTCAACAATCGCCCGCCCGTTGGGTCACATGCACCAGATAAGTCACCGTCCCAACACAGTTGGCCGTATGCCCACCTCCGCGCGACTTGCCCACCCATGCGCGACATTCCCGCTCGAAGCAGTTCCGGCACTGAAGCACACCCCCCACATCGGTCAACATCCGCGGATAGTTCGCCTGATGCCCACCTCAGCGCGACTTGCCCGCCCCAGCGCGACATTCGCCAGCATTGCCGCGACCCACGCCGCCTAAGAATCGCGTGGGTCGGTGTACCCAATCTCCTCAAGCATCCGTCGCGCGTCCGCCTCACCGCGGAGCGCCAGCACTCGTTGATGTATACGGTGCTGGGTGCTGCGCGGAATGCCGGATGGACCATACTTGCCCCAACCGATTCGCTTTACTCGGCCTCGGGAAATTTCCCAACGCAAAGCATCCGAGATGGCTTTCGACGGTCGGCCGGTGACGCCAAAGCCGTGATGGCTCAATGCTTTCGTCATCTCGGGGATAGTCGCCTGCCCGTGCAACTGTAGCTGCCAGGCAAGTACGTAACGCAGTTCGATTCCGCTCAGGATGAGAGTCATGAGGCTACCGTTGCACATTGGTATGACATTCAGCGGCCACATCGAGGGCATCGAAGCGTCACGCGCACAGGGTGTCGCGCGTGGGTGGGCAAGTCGCGCTGAGGCGGGCATGGCGTCAACTGTCTCGACGCGGTGACGGATGGGGCGCGTGTGACAGAGAACCCCGGTGAACACAGCTACGCGGTGATAACCGGTAGGCTCGCCCAGCCGCGCACGCTACTGGTGTGCGCCTTGACGGTGTTGTCGTAGTCCACCGACCACTGCGGCCAGCGTTTGATCACCTCTTCCAGAACCACCCGCGCCTGCATGCGCGCCAGGGCCGACCCAAGACAGAAGTGCAGTCCGTGTCCGAAGCTGAGGTGGCTGGCGCCGCGGTGGATGTCGAAGCGCTCGCCGTCGGCGAACTTACGCTCGTCACGATTGCCTGATCCGTTGAGCAGCAACATGATCGAGCCTTCCGGTACCAGCGTGCCGCGGCATGAGACGTCATGCGCGACGTAACGTGCCTGCACCGGTGAGGGAGCCTCGTAGCGCAAGGTCTCCTCGATCGCCATCGGGATCAGCGACGGGTCCGCCACGAGTTCGCGACGCTGCTCGGGGTGTTCGGCGAGCAGCTGACCCAGGAATCCGATCAGCCGTGTCGTGGTCTCGTTGCCGGCGCCGGCGATCGTGCTGGTGTACATCAGCACCTCGGTGCGGTCCAACCGTCGCGTGACACCGTTCTCTTCGATCTCGGCGTTCAGCAGCGCCGTCATCAGATCGTCGGACGGATGCTCGGTCCGCCAGTCGATGTAGTCGGAGAACACTTCGTAGCTCTTCTCGAACAGGTCGGCTTCGACCGCTCGAAAGGTGCCCTCGCGCAAGTTGATTGCCCGTCCGCCGCGGTCGCGGATCGCCGCCTGGTTCTCTTCGGGAATCCCCAGCAGATAGCCGATGGTGCGCATCGGTACCATCGCGCCGAGGTCTTCGATGAAGTCGAACCGGCCCGACCCGATTAGCGGGTCAAGCGCCCGCACGCAGAAGTCCCGGGTCAGCGGTTCGATCGCTTCCATCCGCCGCGGCGTGAAAACCCTTGACAGCAAACGGCGATGCAGGTCGTGCAGGGGCGGATCCTCGAACAGGATCACCCCCGGCGGCACCTGGACACCGCTCATGATGATGTCCATGGTGGTGCCGCGGCCCGACCGGTAGGTCTCCCAGTTCGTCAGCTCAGGCGCGACATCCTCGTACCGGCTCAACGCGTAGAAGTCGTACTTTTCGTTGTGATACAGCGGAGCCTCGTCCCGCATCCGCTTCCAGACCGGGTACGGGTCGTCGTCGATGTCGAAATCGAAAGGGTCGTAATAGATCTCAGTGGCGCTCGCCCCGGTCATGGGTCACCCGTTCTTGTTGGAGAGCAACTCGCCGAGCGCGCCGTCGCCGGGCGGCGCCCCGGACGCCTCCGGTAGCACGACCTCGCCGACGCGCTTGAGATACGGCCACGCCACCTCGGGCGGGAGCCCGCCGCACAGCGGCGACAACGTCAGCATCTTTCCGGACCGCACCCGCGAGACTGCTTCGTCGACGGTGATGATCACGTGCGACGTGCCCGTCGCCCGCAGCTCGTCCACGGTCGTGACGTGCGAGAAACCCGCGGACGTCTCGTTGCCGGGATTCCATTCGGCATAAGTGCGCGCGTCATGCAACAGGTGCTCACCGAGCTCCGACCAGGCCTGCTCGACGTCGTCGGCGACAAAGGTGACCGAGGGCGTGTTGCGGTCGGGGAAGAAGGCCGGCCCGACCTCGTGTCCGTGCTTGCGGCACGAATCCTCGTATGCCGCACGCATTCCCGGGACATTGCCATTGGCCAGCATCCCGAGTCCGTAGCGACCGGCGCGGCGCGCCGCGGCCAGGCTGCCGCCACCCCACATCATCGCCGGACCGCCCTTGGTGAGCGGCTGAGGCGTCACGAAGATCCGCCGGCCATCTTCGACGACCGTCTCACCGGCCAGCAGTCGGCGCAGCAGACCCAGCTTCTCGTCGGCCAGCCGACCCCGATCACCCAGTTCCAGCCCGAAGATGTCGTACTCCTCGGGGCGGTATCCCAGCGCCATGATGTAGGACGCCCGGCCGGCGCTGAGAATGTCGAGCACGGCGATGTCCTCGGCAAGCCGGACCGGGTCGTAGAACGGCAGGATCAGGATCAAGCTGAGCGCCAGGCGCTCGGTGGACGCCGCCACCGCCGAACCCAGCAGCATCGGTGACGGCAGATAACCGTCCGGGGAACCATGGTGCTCACACACGACGGCTGCCAGGCACCCGTGCCCCTCCGCCCACGCGCACATCTGCGGCACGGCGGCATACAGCGCCGTCGGGTCGGCTCCGAACGCCGGAGCCCGCATGTCGAAGCGCAGGGTGAACACAGCTACTCCTAGCCGACCTAATATTTGTCTCACGTACGCTACGTGGGACCCGAGATCGAGGTCAACCGCTGAAACCGGGACAGGTTTGTAACTTACAGCTGGTCCGGATATTGTAACGTCGGTGCATTAACCACCAGCGAAAAGAGGAAAGATGACGACGGCGTCAGACTTACTGGGTTATGAAGGAAAGCGCGTTCTGGTGGTCGGTGGTGCGACCGGCATGGGCGCAGCCGCGGCGCAGATCGCCAAGGATCTCGGCGCACACGTCACGGTGATGGACTTCGCGCCCGTCGACTTCGACACCGACAAGGTGATCTCGCTCGACCTCAGCGACCAGGACTCGATCGACCGTGCGGTCGACGAACTCGACGGACCCGTCCACTCGCTGTTCTCCGCCGCTGGTGTCGCCGATGGCCCGAAGCTGATGCAGGTGAACTTCATCGGGCACCGCCACTTGATCGAGCGGTTGCTCGACAAGGACCTGCTCCAGCGCGGCGCGGCCATCTGCTTCATCTCGTCGGTGGCAGGCATGGGGTGGGAGAACGACCTGGAACTGGTGCAGGACTTCCTGGCCACGCCCGACTACAAGTCGGCGCACGACTGGTGCCAGGAGCGCGAGCCGAAGGGAATCATCCACTACGGCTTCAGCAAGAAGGCGATCAACGGTTACGTCGCCTGGCAGGGCTACCACTTCCAGAAGAAGGGCATTCGGATCAACGCCGTCTGCCCGGGCCCCACCGACACTCCGCTGGCCCGCGCGAACGCCGACCTGTGGCTGACCTTCGCCCAGGACTACCGCGACGACACCGGCACCGCGACGCTGACCCCCGAGGACATCGGCAAGGCGATGATCATGCTCAACAGCGACGCCTCGGGCTCCATCAACGGCATCACGCTCAACGTCGACCAGGGCCACGCCATGTCGTCGATCACCGGCTCGTATGCGCCGGGCAAGGCGATCATGGACCTGATCACCGGCCGGGTCCAGCTGGCCTGAGCCCTGCCTGAGTCTGCGCGAGCAGACGCAAAAGCACCTCATTTCGTGCCGAAATGAGGTGCTTTTGCGTCTGCTCGCGCTAGTCAAAAGCGTGCCGCGGCAACGTCGTCGGTAGGTCCAACGAGCTGAGCAGTCCCGGCGGCGCGGCCACCACATAGGGGATCGCGTTGACGACGCGCATCGCCGTGGCGGCCATCGCCGCCCGTCCGGCGCCGTGCCCCTCGGCCGCGCCGAGCGTCAGCACACAGTGGATGTCGGGATCCCCGTCGATGTCGACCCGGTAGGTCGCGTCGAACTCCGAAGCCGGCCAGTCGGGTGCGACGTCGCGCGCCATCCGGATCACGTGTTCGATCACGATGGCCTCGCGGCCGTTGACCACCGCCGCGGCCCGGGTGCGCACCGCACCACACGTGCCCGCGGGGATGGTGCCGAACGCCACCTGGATGTCGCGATCGGTCAGCTCGCGGTCCAGCGTGCCGCGCACTTCCTCGATTTGCACGCCCAGCCCGTCGGCAATCAGGTAAAGCGGTGCCTTCCATGCCATTTCGATGAAACCAGGCGTCTTGAGCATCGGCTCGAAATCCAGCGGACGGCCGAATCCCATGCCGTCCATCATCACGTCGGCCACCGGATAGTGATCATTGAGCGCCACCTCGCTGACAGTGATGCGGCGGATGCTCTTGGATTGGGTGGTCATCAGCAGGGCCAACTCGTCGGAGGCGAAACCGGGAAAGATCCCAGACACGTAGAACGAAGCCCCGCCGGCGCGGGCGGCCGCCTCGAGTTGGCCGCGCCAGTCCGGCGCGAAGTAGGACGGCGGATGGACCAGACTGGTCGACGACGTCGACACCACGTTGATGCCCGCCGACAGCAACCGCAGGTAGTCGGGCACCGCGCCGGCGTCGCGCTCGGGACCGCTGGCGGCATAGACCACGCAGTCGGGCCGCAAGGCCAGCAGCGCGTCGGCGTCGTCGGTCGCCGCCAATCCCAGCGGCGCCCCGCCGCCCAGCTCACCCGCGTCCCTGCCGACTTTGTCCGGCGAATGTACCCACACGCCAACCAATTCCAGGTCCGGCCGGCGCCGGATGGCGTCGATAGCAATGGACCCCACTCCCCCGGTCGCCCACACGACAACGCGCATCGCAGTCTCCTTCACGTCTGAACCGCTGCGGCGGCGAATTCCAGGTAGGGCCACGCCACGTCCGGCGACACGCCACCGCACAGCGGATGCAACGGCAGCGGCCGTCCGCTACCGACGTACTCGACGGCTTGCTGCACGGTGAGGATGCGGTACGGGCCGCCCTCTTCCCGGAGCGCAGCCACGGTGTCGGCGCGGGTGATGCTGGCGACCGTGTCGTCGTGCGGCCGGTAGGACGCCGCCATCTTCGCGTCGTGCAGAAGGTGGGGACCCAGTTCCCGCCAGGCTTTGTCGACATCGTCGGCGACGAACACCGTGGTCGGCGTGCCGGGCACCGGGCCTTGGTAGGGTCCCGGCTCGTATCCGTTTGCGCGACACTGGGATTCGTAATACTCCCGCAGACCCGGCGAGTCGGTCTGGGAGATGAAGCCGAGCCCGTGGCGACCCGCCCGCCGGGCCGCGGCCTTGCTGCCCCCGGCGATCAGCATCAGCGGGCCGTCGGCGGTGGCGCACCGCGGGGTGACCCGGACCTGACGGGCGCGGTATTGCACGGTCTCGCCGCGCACCAACGGAGCGAGCACACTGACGATCTCGTCGGCCACCCGGCCGCGCGTCGTCATGTCGATGCCGAAGTGCTCGTACTCTTCGGCGCGATGCCCCACACCCAACGCGTAGGACACCCGTCCCCGGCTGATCAGGTCCAGTACGGCGATCTCCTCGGCCAGTCGGACCGGGTCCCACATCGGGATCGGTACCGCCGCAACCAGAATCGCCAAGTGCTTGGTGCGCGAAGCGATGGCCGAGGCCAACATCAGCGGCGCCGGCAGGTGGCCGTCGTCGGCGCCATGGTGCTCGGACAAGATGACCAGCACCGCTCTGCGCGTCTCCGCCCAGGCGCACATGTCGACAGCCGCGCCGTAGAGGTCGGCGGCCGACCCGGCCCAACTGGGCGCGCGCATGTCGAACCGGAGGGTGAACACTCTCGCACCCTAACCTAATGTTTGTTCAATCCACCATGCCGCTGACCCTCCCCGCGAGCAGACGCAGAATCGCACAAATCGAGCGATTTCAGTGCGATTCTGCGTCTGCTCGCGGGAGAACGGGCGCGGGTGCGGGAGAACGGGCGCGGTCGCGGGGGAAGAGGCGCGGGCTAAAATCCGAGGGTGACGGCTAACCCCCTCGAGGAGTTGACGCTCGACCAACTACGCCGGCGCAGCAGTATGAAATGGCGAGCACACGCGGCCGATGTGCTGCCGTTGTGGGTCGCCGAGATGGATGTCAACCTGGCGCCGGCAGTGGCCGAAGCCATCCATCGGGCCGTCGATTCCGGCGACACCGGATACCCGCACGGCAAGGACTACGCCAAGGCGGTCGGCGAATTCGCCGCGCAGCGCTGGCAGTGGGACATGGCGGTGGGCCGGACCCGCGTCGTTCCCGACGTCATGCTGGGAATCGTCGAAATGCTGCGCCTGGTGACCGACCGCGGCGACACCGTCATCGTCAATTCACCTGTCTACGCGCCCTTTTACGCCTTCGTCGCGCACGACGGGCGCGTGGTGGTCGAGGCGCCGTTGGGTACCGACGGCCGAATCGACCTGGACGCGTTGCAGAATGCGTTCGCGCGTAGTCGCCGCTCGGCCGGCCCCGGCGGCAAAGTTGCCTACCTGCTGTGCAATCCGCACAACCCGACCGGAGCGGTGCACACCGCCGACGAACTGCGCGCCGTCGCCGAACTGGCTCGCCGCTTCGATATTCGAGTGGTCTCCGACGAAATTCACGCGCCGCTGATCCTGTCCGGGGCGCGGTTCACCCCGTATCTCAGCGTGCCCGGCGCCGAGAATGCCCTGGCGCTGACATCGGCCTCCAAGGCCTGGAACCTTGCGGGTATCAAAGCGGCCATCGCCGTGGCCGGCCCCGAGTCGGCCACCGAACTCCGCCGGATGCCCGAGGAAGTCGGCCACGGGGCCAGCCATCTGGGTTTGATCGCGCACACGGCAGCATTCACCGCCGCCGGCACCTGGCTGGATGCGCTGCTGGCCGGCTTGGACGAAAACCGTACGCTGCTAGGCGATCTGGTCGCCGAACACCTTCCGGGCGTGCGGCTGCTGCGCCCTGAAGGGACCTACCTGGCTTGGCTGGACTGCCGCGAACTCGGCATCGACGACCAGGCCGGCGACGGCATCAAGGTCGTCTCCGACCTGTCCGGACCGGCCCGCTGGTTTCGCGACCACGCCCGCGTCGCGCTCAGCTCGGGACATGTGTTCGGCACCGGGGGCGCCGGACACGTCCGCCTCAACTTCGCCACCTCGAAAACCATTCTGACTGAGGCGGTCTCGCGCATGGGACGAGCGTTGCGCGAACGCTAGCAGCGGGCACCTCACGCCCGCTTGTCGAGCCGCTCGATGACCCACTCGGCCCAGTCCATCTCGTGTTGCGTCCAGCGCAATCCCTGCTCGAGCACGGCGCGGGCGAAGAACGCGTCGTGGTCGTCCGACCAGTCGTAGGAGTCGAGGATCTTGCGGTAGTGGGCGTGTTCCTGCCTGGCCATGGTCTGCAGGGATTCCAGATATTCCCGCGCCCGTTCGGGCGGCAGCTGCCCGAGCAGAAAGACGCGCAGCATCGCGGCGTTGCGGATCGGTGGATCCTCCTGCGGCGCCAACATCCAGCGATGCAGTTCGGCCCGGCCGGCATCGGTGATCGCGTACTCCTTGCGGCCCCGCGGGCCCCGGTCGGAGACCTCGATCAGCTTCTCGGCGGCGAGCTTGTTGAGCTCACCGTAGAGCTGGCTCTGGGTGGCCGGCCACATGTTGTCCATCGACTCTTTGAACCGTTTCAGCAGGTCGTACCCACTGCCGGGTTCCTGGGACAGCAACCCGAGCGCGGCATGTCGTAGGCTCACCCGCCCATCCTAACCATCCAGCATTGACATGTCACTACTGATAAGTCACTATCGACATGTCACTATAGACACGTTTTGGAGAACAGCTCATGACCCAGACAGCCCTCTTCGCCAACCGCGACCGGCAGCGGTCCGAGCGCCGCAGCGCCGGCAGCATGCTCGACGGATTCCTCAAATCGCCCTTTTCCGGCATCGCGCCCTGGGCGCTGTTGTCGGCCCTGTCCCAACCCGGCCGCTTCGAGGTCGCAGTCGTTGCGGCGCTGGGCTTCTCGGTGCTGGTGATGCTGATTGGTCTTGTCCGCAACATCAATATTCACTCGCTGGAGATGTTCGGCGCGGCGTTCTTCGGTGCGATGGCAATCGTCGGCTTGTTCGCCACGCACGACGTGATCCGCTTCCTGGAAGTGTGGGCCGGCGAGATCACCAACATCTCACTGGCGATGTTCGCCTGGCTCTCTGTGCTCATCCGCAAGCCCTTCACCATGGCCTACGCCAAAGACACCACACCGCAAGAACATTGGGGTAGCCCACTGTTCAAACAGATCAACAAGGTGATCTCGGCGGTGTGGGCCGGCGCGTTCACGTTCGCGGCCGGCGTCGGCTTCGTCGGCGACTACGTGCTGGGCGACCCCGGCAACTTCTGGACCGGCTGGATCCTGCAGCTTGGCGCGATCTTCTTGGCGGTCGCGTTCACCGAGTTCTACCCCGACTACGCCTCGGCCATGTCCGCACTGGACAACGGGGAGCCGGCGCAGGTCCCTTCGATCCTGCAGATCCTGGACTGGCTGCCTACGTTCATCATCGTGACCGGGATCGCCGGCCTGGCAACCGCGTCCATCGACACCGTCGTCGGCGTCGTGCTGATCGTGGTCGGCGGCGTGATCTCGGGCGTCCTGGCGAAGTTGCCGCCTGACCGGATTTGACAGCCGCACCCTCACCGTATGATTACCCACCGTGGGCCGAAAGGGTTGGGGCGGAGCACCGCCCGCCGACGACGAGGAGGCGCGCAAGCGCATTGTCGACGCAGCTATCCGCAGCCTGGAGCAGCGCGGCCCACGACAGACAAGCATCTCGGTCATCGCCGACGACCTGAGCGTCACCCGACCGACCGTCTACCGGTATTTCCCGACGATCGACGACCTGGTCACCGCGGCCGGCGAAGTCGCCCTGGGTGGATGGACCGGGCGGATCGCCGACCTCGCCTCCGGTATCAGCGATCCCGTCGACCTGCTCGTCGAAACGGTCGCCTATCTCGTCGAGCAACTACCCGGTGAACCGTTGCTGATGATGCTCCTGGACGCCGAACGGGCCAAGCTGACCAGCCGGCAGATGGTCGTCGGAACGGCACTGAAACGGTCGCGACTTCTGCTCGAACATACCGGAATCGATTGGGCCGCATTGGGATACCGGGGAAAGGACTTCGACGACCTGGTCGAGTACCTACTACGGCTGGTGCAGTCCATGGTGCTGGCGCCCCCGGACCCGCCGCGCTCGGCGGCGCAGTTGCGCAAGGTGCTGCGGCACTGGATCGGCCCGGTGGTGCTGACCCCGCCCCGTTCCCTGCCGAGCAGACGCAAAAGCCCCCGAAAACGTCCCGTTTGAGGGGCTTTTACGTCTGCTCGCGCAACGTTAGGTGACCGTCCGCGGGGCTTGGGAGGCCGGCATCACCGCGGTGACGGGCTGTGCCGGCAGTTCGTCGGCGTGAAACCAACGGAACGACAGCAGCCCTTCCGGATGGTCCTTGGTCGAGATCGCGTTGGGATGCTCGAGTTGGCGCCGGGCGATCACGATGGTGACGGTGCCGTCGCTGTTGGGTACCGCGGAGCCGCAGTTGATCCCACCGCGACCGTATTCCAGATCCGGCGCGGCCATGTACTGATTCCACAGCGTCAGATTCCAGAACCGGCACGGCGGATGAACCGAGGTGATCACCAGTGCCTCGTCGGGCTCCAGAGCATAGGTGCCCAACGAGTAGACCGCATTCTGCATCGAGTAGCCGTGCGTGGCGGCGCCGGCACGGTAGGGCGGGGCAAAGGCGTTGCTGAACTCGCTCTGTCCTGGGAATACCAGCGGCACGATGGCGAACATGTCCTGCGCGCAGCGCAACGCTGCCCGTAACGACTCTGCCACTGCCGCATCGCTTTTCAGTGGGACAGCGGGTTGTCCGCCATGGTCGACGACATCGATCGTCCAGTCCACCCGACGGGTACGCGCGGGATCCAGGTGGTAATCCCGGGTCAACACGCCGCGTGCGTCGCCGCCCAACTCGATGAACGGCCCGTCGTAACCCGGCGGCCGCGCCGGGCCCAACACACAGGCGAACCTTCCTTCGGCATCCAGGGGCATGTCCTCGTCGTAAAGCACGCCGACCGTGCGATCGGGCCAGGCACCGGGCTTGGGTTCGTTGTAGACAGCGACCGAATACATCGCGCTGCCGTTCGGCGCGCCACTGACGCGGTAGGTGCGGCGCGGGTCGACAACGGCATAGCTGTAGTAAGCGTCGGTGTTGTCACCGCCCCAGCGACGGTCGTGGCGAAACGGCGTCAGCAGATCGGCGAAACGGGGTGCCACCGGGTCCCCGAAGACGTTCACGTCGAAGGCCATCCCGAGCATGGTGGCCAGAAACCGATATCCCTCGGCGGCGGCGGCCTCGCCGCGTACCGCCTTGGCGCCCTCGAGGAAGAGTTTGTCGAAATCAGCGAAGGCGCTGAGAAGTTCGCGCCACGCCGCCGAACTTTCGGGTGCAACCATCCGATCAAGATACACCAGCGCGGATGTTGTAAAATCTGCACCGCTGGGAGTATGGTCCGACGGTGACCGACGTCGTGCACATCACCGACCTCGCCAGACCGACTTTCACGCCCGAAGCGCAGGCGATCATCGACGGCATGGCCGCGATGGCCGAGTACTGCCCGCTCACCGTGGACGGCTTGCACGAGCAAGCGTCCGCACAGACCGGTCTGACCGACTTCGGCGACCAGGACTACCGCGAACGAATGGCGGTGCTGCTGCAGGCCTTTGGCGAGTTGCCCCACTTCACCGCCTTCGGCCGCACCTACGCGTTCTCATTGATGCTGACCTTCCTCAAGGGTCGGCTGCGCGTCATCGACCACCTCAAGCGACACCCGGAGATCTTCGACGTCGAGATCGAGGCGCCGCTGGTGATCGCGGGGTTGCCACGCACCGGTACCACGCACCTGCACAGCCTGCTCGCAGCCGATCCGGCGCTGCGGTCGCTCCCGTACTGGGAAGCTCAGGAGCCGCTGCCCGCGCCGGGCGAGGAGGGCACCATCGAGCCGCGCCGCCTGCGCACCGGCGACGCGCTGAACATCTCGAACACATTGATGCCGTACTTCACGTTGATGCACGAGATGACGATCGACCACATCCACGAGGACATCGGGCTGATGGTTCAGGACTTCTCCAGCGGGTTCTTCACCACGCTCACTCATCTGCCGAGATGGTCGGATTATCTGCGCGACAACGATCAGACGCCGGGCTACCAATTTCTGCGGATGATGTTGCAGGTGCTGCAGCACCAGGACGGGTACGACCGGCGCTGGGTGCTCAAGTCGCCGCAGCATCTGGAGCAGTTCGTCCCGATCCTTGAACGTCTTTCCCGACGCGACGTTCGTCATCACCCACCGCGACCCGGTCGACGTCTCGATCTCGATGGCCACGATGATGACCTACACCATGCGCATGTCGGTGGATCAGGTCGACGTGCACACCGTCGCCGACTACTGGATCACCCGGATCGACGAGTTGCTCAGCGCATGCCTTCGCGACCACGACAAGTTGCCGGCCGAGCGCACCATCGACGTCCGGTTCGACGAGTTCATGGCCGACGATCTGGCGATGGTGCAACGCGTTTGGGACGTCGCGCGCTACGCGCCCTCCCCCGAGTCACGCACCGCGGTCGCCGACTATCTGGTCGGGCACCGCCGCGGCCGGCTGGGCCGGGTCGAGTACCACCCCGAGGATCTCGGATTGGACAGGAACGAGCTGAGACGACGGTTCGCGCCGTATGTCGAGCGGTTCGTCGACAGGTCGAGCGTCACGAGCCGCGGGTGACGGCGAGTACGGCCTCGGCCAACTCGGGCCGGCACACCACCAGGTCCGGCAGTTTGGGATCGGGCTGGTTGTAGGCCAACGCCGACCCGTCGATGCGTGAGGTATGCAGGCCGGCGGCCCGGGCGACGGCTACCGGCGCGGCCGAGTCCCATTCGAACTGTCCCCCGGCATGGACGTAGACATCGGACACGCCCTGCACGATCGAGGCCACTTTGGCTCCGGCAGAACCCATTTCGACCAGGGTGCCGTCCAGCGCTTCGCGCACCGCCAGCGCGATCGCGGGTGGGCGGGTGCGCGACACCACGATGCGGGGCTTCCCGGACCCGGCCGGCGGCGGCGCAACGGTCGGTGTCGCCAGGGTGATCCCCTGCGCCGGCAGCGCCACAGCCCCGGCGACCAACTCCCCCGCCTGCCACAGCGCGACGTGCACCGCCCAGTCGCCACGCTCGAGCTCGGAGAATTCGCGGGTGCCGTCCAGCGGGTCGACGATCCAGACCCGCTCCGAACGCAACCGGACCGGGTCGTCGGCGCCTTCCTCCGAAAGCACCGCGTCCCCTGGGCGCTCGTTGCTCAGAGCGTCCATCAGGAAATCGTGAGAGCGCTTGTCTCCAGCGGCTTTTCGCTCCTTCGCGTCGGCGCTGGCGAACTCCTCGCGGACGGTGAGCAGTAACGTGCCCGCTTGGGTGGCCAGTTGCGCGGCCAGGTCATGGTCATTCATGCAAGCGGCTACCTCAGCGGGATGGGGGAAATGTTGGCTATATTAACCGACTTACCCACCTACTCAAAGCCCGAACTGGTCCTCGATGACACCCAGCCAGATCTGCGCCGAGTCGATGGCCACCTTCTCGCTGATGAACGCGTGCTGGGTACCGGTGTAGATGTCGCGGAACGCGCGTTCGAGACGGCTCCCCTCGCGGATCGAACTGGTGCCGGCCACCAGGTGCGACCACTCGGCACACGCGCGGGCGGTGTCGGTGGCGTAGACGGCGGCGGCGCGCATGTCCGCACGCAGGGTCGGGCTCAGATCGGCACCGGCGGCGACGGCGGACTCGGCGGCGCCGAACGCGTCGAGAACCAACAGCCGGGCCGCACGCCACGCCGAAACGTGGTGTGCCAACCCTTTCTGGAACGTCGGACGGCTGGCCAGCGACGCCATGTCGCTCATCCGGAACTTCGTCGCGGCCAGTTCGGCGACGTCGTCGAGCATGCTCTTGGCGACTCCGAGCGCCCAGGACGCGTGCCCGGCGGCAGTCACCGGCATCAGACCCATCCGCGCGGCCGGCGACGTGCCGCGGTGCGGGACGCGGTCGAACAGCCCGAACGTGCGCCGGGCAGGCACGAACACGTCCTGCACGCTGTAGTCGTAGGACCCGGTTCCCTTGAGGCCCTGCACATGCCAGCCGTCGTTGAACTGGATCTCCTCGCGCGCGATGACGGCCACCTGCATGTCGGGAACGCCTTCGCTGATCCAGCGCATCTCGCCGTTGTCCATCGGGAAGAAGCCCGCTGCGACGTACTGCGAGTGGCCGGTGCCGGAGCCGAAGCTCCACGACCCGGTGAGTCGGTAGCCGCCGTCGACGACGGCGCCCTGCCCGTTGGGAAAGAACTGTCCGCCCATCGTGACGTGGTTGTCGTGGGCGGTGAACACTTCGGCGAACCCGTCGTCGGGCAGATAGGTGGCGGCGGCGAACCTGGACGGCAGGTTGGCGATTCCGATCCAACCGAAAGAGCCGTCCTGCCAAGCCATTTCGATCCACGTCTCGATCATCTCGGCCAGCGAGGGCTCGATACCGCCGGCCTCGGGGGGACTCAGCGACGTCATCAGCCCGCTGTCCCACATCTCGTCGACGATGGGGTCGCTCATGGTGCGCAGCTGCTCGGATGCCGCGGCCTCGGCCTGCACCAGGTTGCGCATCCCCCGAGCTTGGGCGAGCACCTTGGACACCACCGGGCCGCCTGCTGTCCGTGTCATTTTGGTGTTCCTTTTCCAGTCAGCTTGCGACTCGAACAGTATGCACCCGCGCCCAGGTTTCAATTTCTCCGATTCCGGCTAATCCACGTGTGCGAAATTGCGCGGGACCAAGTATGCGTCCGTCGATAGCGGCACGAGGGGCACCGACCAGAATGAGAACGCATCCTCCGAGCTCCGCCCCCCTTCAAACTGGCAGTGCCTCAACAGCATTGGAACCGAGGGCTACGCTGTGCGGTCGCTATCAACTCGGGCCCGTCCTGGGTCGTGGTGGCATGGCGGAGGTTCGCGAAGGTCGCGATCTGAAGCTCGGCCGGCCGGTGGCGATCAAACTGTTGCACTCCGAAGGCGGTCGGGCCCAAGACCGGGTGCGGTTCGAGACTGAGGCGCGCGTCGCCGCGGCACAGACCAGCCCGCACATCGTGGTCGTCCATGATGTCGGCGAGCATGAGGGGTTGCCCTTCATCGTGATGGAGCGGCTGCCGGGCGTGTCGCTTGCCGACCACATCGCGCGAGGCCCACTGGAGCCGGCCTTCGTACGGTCCGTTCTCGACAGCATCCTCGCCGCGTTGATCGTCGCTCATGACGCCGGGGTGCTGCACCGCGACGTCAAGCCGGGCAACGTGTTGTTCACCGCCACCGGGGAGGCGAAGCTGGGGGACTTCGGAATCGCCAAGACCAGCGGCGGGGCCCACACGATGACTGGCGAGATCCTGGGCAGCATGGCTTACCTGAGCCCGGACCGGTTGACCGGCAAACCGGCCACACCCGCAGACGACTTGTATGCCGTCGGCGTGGTTGGCTACGAGGCCCTGACCGGACGCCGACCGTTCCCGCAGACGAATCTCGGTGCCCTGGCTCGGGCGATCCTGCACGACGCGCCGGCGCCACTGTCGTCGCTGCGACCCGATGCTCCCCACAACCTTGCGGCCGTGATCGAGCGGTCGATGGCGCGTGATCCCGCCGAGAGGTTCGAAGAAGCCGCAGCGATGCGTGCCGCGCTGACCGGTACCGGTCCGGCGTTCGTATCGCTTCCTCCGCGGACGTCTCCCCCGCCTACGAGAGCGATGACGGCACCACTTCCGAGTTCCGGCACCTACTCCTATGTGGGTCCGCCGCCTCAACCGAGCCTCGGCAGACGCAGGTGGTGGGCGGTGGCGCTCGTCGCGACCTTGCTGCTGGCAGCGATCCTGATTGCGGTCGGCAAGCCGTCCTCGGCACCACCGTCATCGCCGGTCACCACCACCACGCCCGCGCCGCCACCGCCGAGCACCACGGCGACGACGACGCCGCCCACATCGGCGGCGGAGACCAGCAGTGTCCCCGCGCCGGCACCGGGTCCGCCGCCGAACCCCCGCAAAAAACCCAAAGGCGGCAAGAACCACTGACTCAGTCGGGGAAGCCGAACATCTGCACGACCTCATGGTCGCGGCCGGCCGTATACCCGCCGTCGACCGCAATGGCCTGCCCCGTCACGAACGACGCATCCGGCGACACCAGGAAAGCCGCCATGGCCGCGACCTCTTCGGGACGGCCCAACCGTTGCAGCGCGTGCTCCCTGGTGATCGAGGCTCGCGGACCCTCCATCCCCGGCATCCCGAAAACGCTTTCGGCCAAAGGGGTTTCGATAAATCCCGGGCAGATTGCGTTGGCCCGGATGCCGCTGGGACCGTAGTCGACCGCGATGTTCTTGGTCAGCAGCACCACCCCAGCCTTGGCGGCGTTGTAGGAGCTGCCCCCTGCGGTGCCCTCCAGACCTTCGACGCTGGCCAGCGTCACGATCGAGCCGCGCTCTCCGTCGACCCGGGGCTGCTCGATCATCCGGGCCAGCGCCGCCTTGGCCACCAGGAATGTCCCGGTGAGGTTGACGGCGATGACCCTCTCCCATTCGGAGCGGGGAAGCAGATGCACCGGCCCTCCGCCGGCCACTCCGGCGGAATGGACGACGCCGTCGAGGCGGTCGGGAACCGCGGCAAACACCGCCTCGACCGCGGCCTCGTCGCTGATGTCGGCCGTCACGAAGTGGAACTCGGCGCCGAGGTCAGGCGGTGCGGACACGTCGGCGCCGATGACGGTGCCACCTTCGTCGAGCAGACGCTGCGCGGTGGCCAGGCCGATACCCGACGCGGCGCCGGTCACGACGAAGGTGCGCGAACGGGCCCGGTCAGCGTTCATGTGTCCAGCCAACCCGGACTACCCCTCGACGGCCGCATTGGACTGATGGAAAAAGTCTTGCACCGCGACCGCCCGTGCGACGGGCGTTTCTGAGATTCACTTCTCTAACTCCCTGGCGCAGGCGTTCAGGATCGCCAGGAAGCTCCATCGCAGCAGCGGGCGGCTGATCTTCTCCATCGCCTTGCCGCCGGCGTACAGCGGGTGGGTGTAGTTGGTCAGCCAGTCGACGTGGGTGCCCTCGCCGGTGGGAGTGAACGTCAACGTGCCGCCGTCGTGGTCGAACGCGGGCACCGAACGCACGATCAGGTAGGTGTAGCTGTGCGGTCGGTCGTAGGCGGTGATGTCCTCGCGGAACCACATGCCGGTCCCCCACACTTCCCGAGTCGCGCCGGTGCCGGGCGCCGGGGAGCCTTTCGCCCATCCGGATCTGATGACCAACGGCGCCGCCGCCAGGCTGGCGGGGTCGGCCAACCAGTCGAAGACCCGTTCCACGGGTGCCGCGATGGTGCGTTCCAGGTGAATCTCGACCATGAGATCTCCTACCTCGCCGCGATGGGCATCGAAGTGGCCGTGTCTGACCCCGGCGGAGCCCGGGCCGGTGTCCGGCGAGTCTCCTCAGGCTGAACAGGCACCCGGGGGCGATGGTAGCGTCCGCACATTTCCCGTCCGATTCCCGGTTATCCCCAGCCATCGGCGGGAACGATCTGGGTGTGGCCACCAAAACCGTCGCCGTCACCGGCGCGACCGCAGGAATCGGCCGGGCAACGGCCCTTCGCTTCGACCGCGCGGGTTACCGCGTCGCCGCCTACGGCCGCAACCCCGCGGCTCTCGACGAGCTGCGTGAGCAATTGAGCCCCGGCGCCGTCGTCGACTCGCTGGAGGTGCAGGACGCCGACGCCTGGGCCACCCGGCTGGGCGAGTTGGCCGAACGTACCGGCGGTCAGCTGGACGTGTTGGTCAACAACGCCGGCATCCTCAAGGCGGGCCGCTTCGCCGAGATTCCGCTGTCCGATCAGCTCGGCATCATCGACGTCAACGTCAAGGGCACTCTCAACGGCTGCCATTCGGCCTATCCCTATCTGCGCGCGACACCCAACGCGCAGGTCATCAACATGTCCTCGGCGTCGGCGATGTACGGGCAGGCAGAGTTGGCGACGTACTCGGCTTCCAAGTTCGCGCTGCGCGGGCTCACCGAGGCACTCGACCTGGAGTGGGCCGCGGACGACATCCGGGTGTGCGCCGTGTGGCCGCTGTTCGTCGACACCGGCATGGTCCAAGGCGTCGACACCGGAAGCACCCGCACGATGGGAATCAACCTCACGGCCGACGACGTCGCCGAGACGGTGTTCAAGATCGCCCAGGGCCGCCCCCGGCTGCCGCACGGTCCGCACTTCGCGGTCGGCAAGCAGGCCAAGGCGCTGATGACGATCGCCCACATCGCGCCACCGTGGGTGCTGCGGGAGATCAACCACCGCGCCACCGGCGTCTAGTACGTGTCGGTGGTCTGCTGGTTCTGACATGACGCGGCGGTTGAGTCCAGCAGGGTCCGCGCCGGGAATGGTGTAGCACTCGACTTCCGAATTCCCGGCTCGAGCACGGGTTCACCCCGGCCGGTTGGGACGTTCGGTTGCTGCATGACTTCGGTTGTGAAGCCTGGGCGTTGAGTGTGAAGTGACGGCTTTCGGTGTGGAGCCTGGGCGGAAAAATCGGCAGGATCCCGCCCAGGCTTCACCCGCAACGCCCAGGATTCACGCGCAACGCCCAGGCTTCACGCGCCGAAACCTGGTTCACCGCAGCGCGGCGACGTCTAGTGCGGACCGATCGGCGCGGCAGGTAACAATGAGGGAATGACCTCCACAGAATTAGCCCCGCGTGACTCTGTCCAGAAAACCGCGTCCCGGATGGGTGCGGGGTTGGTCGGAATGGGGGTTCTGCACTTCGTGGCGCCCAAGCCGTTCGACGACATCATCCCGGTCGAGCTGCCGGGCACCGCACGGTTCTACACCCACGCTTCGGGCGTGGCGGAGGTCGGCATCGGCGCGTTGTTGTTGGCGCCCGCCACCCGCAGGCTCGGCGCGCTGGCGGCTATCACGCTTTTTCTGGGGGTCTGGCCGGGCAACATCAACATGGTGCGGCTGTGGTGGGACAAGCCCTGGTACATGCGCGCCATCGCCATTGCCCGTCTGCCACTTCAGATTCCGATGATCACTACCGCCCTGAAGATCTATCGGAACAGCTAGAGCGGTGAGCCGACCCGGTGCAGCGTGCCGTCCGGGTCGACGTACGCGAACTCCCGTAAGCCGTAAGGCGTGTCCTGCGGCGGATGCAGTCGACCGCCGAGACTGTCCAACGCTTTCCACTGCGCGTAGAGCGCGTCGGCGTCGCTGACGTAGAAGTACACGCCGGAGGCGGTGGTCAGCGGGTCGTGTTCGGCCCACTCGGTCAAGTGCAGGGACACCAGGCCGCGGTCGACGAACCCGTACCGATCCGGACCGTCATAGCTCCGGACGTCGAATCCGAGCCGTCGGTAGCGCTCCAGAGCGGCATCGAGGTTTGCCACGGGCACGATCGGCGCCACCGAAGTGAATTGAGGTTCTGCCACGTCAGAAGTCTGTCACCTGGTTGCGGACTGTGGCATTCTGCCTGAGTGACCGCACTTCCGGGGGTTGCGCCTACCGGGATCGTGACGTTCTTGTTCACCGACGTGGAGGGTTCGACGCGCCGGTGGGAGGCCGACGCCGCCGGCATGCGGACAGCGCTGGCCGCCCACGATCAGGTGCTTCGCCGTGCGATCGAAAGTTGCGGCGGATGGCTGTTCAAGCGCACCGGCGACGGCGTCTGCGCCGCGTTCGCCTCGCCCCGCTCCGCGGTGGACGCCGCGCTGACCGCCCAGCGAGCACTGGAATTGCCGGTGCGCATGGGTTTGGCGACGGGAGAAGCCGAGCTGCGGGACGGAGACTATTTCGGTTCGGTGCTGAATCGCGCCGCCCGGGTGATGTCTGCCGGCCATGGCGGCCAGATCCTGCTGACCGATTCGACGGCCGGGTTGGTCAGCGGGGTCGACCTGATCGATCTCGGGCCGCGGCGACTGCGCGACCTGCCCACCCCGATCGGGGTATTCCAGGTCCGGGCGCCCGGGCTGCGGGTCGAGTTTCCCGCACTGCGCGCCCTGGACACCAGTCGTGGCAACCTGCGGCCGACGTTGACGAGTTTCGTCGGACGCGAGTCCGAGCTCGATCAGGTGCGGGCGGCACTGAAGGTTCATCGGTTGGTGACCCTGGCCGGCGTGGGAGGGGTCGGCAAGACCCGCCTCGCATTGGAGGTCGGGGCGCGGATGTCGGACGAATTTCCCGACGGCGTCTGGTTTTTCGAGTTGGGGGCGGTCACCGACCCGGCCGCGGTCCCCGATGCGGTGGCCGCCGTCTTGGGCATCATGCAGCAACCGGGCAAGAGTGTGGCCGAGAGCGTCGCCTCCGCGCTGGAAGGTCGAGTGCGGTTGTTGATCTTCGACAACTGCGAACACCTGCGCGACGCCGCAGCCGACCTGATCGAGGCGATCCTCACCCCGTCCTCGAGTGTGCGGATCCTGGCGACCAGCCGCGAACGTCTCGAAGTCGCCGACGAACAAGTGTGGTCGGTGCCTTCCCTGGAGTTGGCAGGCGGCATCACCTCGGCGGCTGCGAGCTTGTTCGTCGAACGCGCACAGAGTGTTTCGGCGCGGTTCTCGGCCGCTGATGCCGAGGATGAAAACGCCGTCGTCGAGATCTGCCGCCGGTTGGACGGAATCCCGTTGGCCATTGAACTCGCCGCATCCCGGATGGCGTCGATGTCGCCGATCGAAGTGCGCGACCGGCTCGACCACCGATTCCGACTGCTGGTCGGCTCCCGGCGCGGGTTGAGTCGGCATCAGACACTGCGGCACGCGGTGGCATGGTCCTACGACCACCTGGACGAACCGGAACAGGTTCTCCTGGAACGCTGTTCGACGTTCACCGGTGGGTTCGACCTGGAAAGTGCGTGCGCGGTAGCGGCCGTCGATGCCAGTGACGACTACGAAATCCTGGACTTACTGGATGCGTTGGTGCGCAAGTCGCTGGTGGTCGTGAACCGGATGGCGGGCCGGACACGGTATGCGATGCTGGAGACCATCCGGGAGTTCGCCGAGGAGCAATTGGTCAATCACGGTGTAGCACAGGATGTTCGAAACACGCATGCCCGTCACTTCGCCCGCAGGATCACCGATGCCATGACCGTGTGGGACAGTCCGGAGCAGTGCGAGGCGTACGCGTGGTTCACCGTCGAGCTGGCCAATCTGCGTACTGCCTTCCGCTGGACCGTAGACCGTCGAGACCTCGACGGCGGCGCCACCATCGCCGCCTACGCGGCGTTCCTGGGTTATTCGCTGGACATATTCGAACCGCTGTCGTGGGCGGAAGAATTGCTGGAACCCGCTGTCGCTGCGGACCATCCGTGGCTGACTTTTCTCACGCTGCTGGCGTCGATGTGTTACTCGGCCGGACGGCTGGAGGACGCGGTGCCACATGCCGAAGCCGCCGTGACGTTGCTCGAACGCGATCAGGGCGCGGTGCCCTTTGACGTGCGGGGTTGGCCCAGTGGGGCGTTCACCGTGAGCGGGCAGCGACAGCGCGGTGTCGAATTGAGCCGCAGGCAGTTGGCGCGTCATGGCGATGTATTGACCTTGACCAGGGGCTGTCTGATTTTCGCGCTGGCGATCGAGGGTCCGAACGACGAGGCAATGGCGTTGTGCGACGGTTTGATCGAGGCGGCCGAGGCTACCCGCAATCCGCTCGCGCTCTGTTTCGCACTCCTTGCCGTCGGCTTCACGTTCCGCGACACCGATCCCGCCCGGGCCCTGACGGCGATGCGGCGCGGCCTGTCGATCGCGAAGGATTCCGGCAACCGCAGCAGCGTCTCCCATCTCGCGTCCGTGTTGTGCCGCGTCGAATCGCAGTACGGCGACCCGCTGACCTCCCTCGACTACTTCGAGCTGGCCATCCGCAATCACCACGAGTCGGGCAGCACCACGATGATCAGCACGCCGCTGGCTCTGCTGGCGAGCTTTCTGGAGCGGCAGGGTCGTTTCCAGGCCGCCGCCACGCTCGCCGGTTCGGCGTTCACTCCGGTCACCGCCCAGTCGGTTCCCGAACTCAACACTCTCGTCGCCAAGCTGCGCGACGTGCTGGGCCGCGACGTCTATGAATCCTGCACGCGCGCCGGTGCCGCCATGTCCACCGCCGCGATGGCGAACTATGCCTACGAACAGATCGAGCAGACCCGAACGGAACTCCGGGCCGGCGGCGCGTGCTGAGCTCGATCGGCATCCCGGCGCCGCCGGGCAAAACGGCAACGCCTACCGTAGCTGGCGGAAACAGCACAAATAGGAGACGTCGAAGTGGCATTGACGACGAAGTTCACCGAGGCGTTCGGTGTCGAACACCCGATCGCCCAGGGCGGCATGCAGTGGGTCGGTCGCGCGGAACTGGTTGCGGCGGTTGCGAATGCGGGCGCACTGGGCTTCATCACCGCGCTCACCCAGCCGACGCCGGCCGATCTGGCCAACGAGATCGCCAAGACGCGCGATCTGACGGACAAGCCGTTCGGGGTGAACCTGACGATCCTGCCCGCGATCAATCCGCCGCCCTACGACGAGTACCGGCAGGTGATCGTCGAGGCCGGTATCAAGATCGTCGAGACCGCCGGTTCCAACCCGGCGCCGCACCTGCCGATGTTTCACGACAACGGCATCAAAGTCCTGCACAAGTGCACCTCGGTGCGGCACGCGGTCAAAGCGCAGAGCCTGGGAGTCGACGGCATCAGCATCGACGGCTTCGAATGCGCGGGCCATCCCGGTGAGGACGACATCCCCGGGCTGGTGCTGATCCCGGCGGCGGCCGACAAGATCGAGATCCCGATGATCGCTTCCGGCGGGTTCGCCGACGCCCGAGGCCTGGTCGCGGCGCTGGCGCTGGGCGCCGACGGGATCAACATGGGCTCGCGGTTCATGTGCACCGCCGAATCCTGCATCCACCAGAACGTCAAGGAGGCCATCGTCGCCGGCGACGAGCGCGGCACCGAGCTGATCTTCCGCAGCTTGCGCAACACCGCGCGGGTCGCATCCAACGTGGTGTCCCGCGAGGTCGTCGAGATCCTCAAGGACGGCGGCAGCTTCGAGGACATCAAGGACCTGGTGGCCGGGGTGCGGGGCCGCCGGGTGTTCGACGACGGCGACCTCGATGCCGGCATCTGGAGCGTCAGCACCGCGATGGGCCTGATCAACGACATCCCGACGGTCGGCGAGCTGGTGTCGCGGATCGTCAGCGAGGCCGAGGAGCTGATCACCGGGCGATTGGCAGGCATGACCGCGGCGCGGGCCTCGGTGTGACACCGCCCGTCATCCAGCGGTGGCTGGCCTTCATCGAGTCGGGTGCCCCGGGCGCCCTGGACGAGTTGCTGGACGACGACGCGACGTTCTACTCCCCCGCCGTCTTCACCCCCCAGCAGGGCCGCGCCAAGACCCGCGCCTACCTGCTGGCAGCTGAAAAGCTGTTCGCGGGCAACAACTTCCGCTACCTCGAACACTGGTACAGCGAGAAGTCCGCGATCCTGCGGTTCAGCGCTGAGATCGACGGCATCACCGTCGAGGGCGTCGACATCATCCACTGGAACGACGCGGACAAGATCGTTTCGTTCAAGGTGATGATCCGCCCGCTCAAGGCGCTGCAGGCCATCATTCCGAAGATGGCCGAGCTGCTGGCCGCGACCTGATCGGTCCGGCCGGCTCGACCGCTCCAAGAATCTTCCAAGAATCCTTGTAGATCCCGGCGAGAGCGTTGCCTCGGTAACAACATCGTCACGACGGCCACTTCGGGCGGGTTCGTCGAAAAGGGATCATTCATGACCGACATCGCGCACCCGTCAGCACCGAGCACACGCGAACCGCTCGCCGAGTTGGCTTCGCTCCTTGACGCACTGGCCCGCGTCGCGGTGCGCGGCGAAGTTCCCGGTCCCGACTTGCTGGCCCGCACTGCGGCGGCCCGCCCGCTGCTCTCGACGCTGGCGCAAGAACCCGGCGACGGTGAACCGTACTCCCGGTCGATCCTGCGCGTCGACGACCAGGTGGAGATCATGCTCGCCCGCTGGCGTCCCGGGCACAGTTGCGCCCCGCACGATCACGGCGGATCGGGTGGTTTCGTGGTCGCGGTCGAAGGACTGTTCCACGAGCGGCGATTCGACTGGGCCGGAACACAACTCGCCGTCATCGAGAGAATCCTGCGCGCGCCGGACGCGGCCATCGAGATCTCGCCCGACGTCATCCACGACATGGCCGCCGACACAGGCGGTCTCACCCTGCACCTGTACAGCCCGCCGCCGGCGGGCATGCGGGTCTTCGACCTGGAGCGCGGCGAGGCGCTCGAGCTCGTCGGCGACTTCGGCGCGTGGATCCCGGCGGGTGACCACGTGCGGGTTCCCTTTGCCGACGTCGCGCCGAAACCCCAACAGCGGCCGGTCATCTGGGTGGCGCACACCACCCACTACCGCGGCGGATCCGCCGAGTTCGCGGTGGCCGCTGCGACGATGGGGCGCGAGTTGGCCGCCGCACACCCCGACGCGGAAGTGATCGTCTCCGGGGTTCGGCACAAGGCGGATTTCGAAACCGAACTCGCCTGGCTCGCCCTGTCCGGCAGGCTCATCAGCCAATTGCACTTGATCAGCCATTCGGGCATGTACGGCCCGATGTTCGGCTCGACGGACTGGCCTGAGCAGTTCTCGCCGCACGAATGGCGGGCCATGACGATCCCGTTCGCGCCCGATGGTCGCGCCTACTTTCACGCCTGCCGGACCGCGCGCTGGTTCGCTCCGTTCTTCGCCGACGTGTTCGGGGTGCCCACGTTCGGCAACCACAACTACACCACCGTGTCGCTTCGCAAGGACCGGTTTGCGTGGGCGGGCCGCCATCCGGCGGCTCGCCCGGATCTTTACCTGATCGCGGCTCCGGGCAAGAAGTCGCACGGCTGGGCCGGCAGCATGCGCAAGTACCTGGGCTGTCCCGCCGAGCCGATGATCGAAAGCCTGCCCGCCGCAACCCAACCCGGGCGTTCCTATGACCGGGTCGCCGAGCTCTACGACCGCGCCTACGCCGACATCCGCGTCCGGGAAGCCGAGTGGCAGTGGGCCGCAAGCCGGTTGGCTGCGGTCCACGACGAGCTCGGCCGACGCGTGCGGATACTGGAAATCGGTTGCGGCAACGGATCTTTGCTGCGCGCGCTGGACGACAACGGCGACATCGACTTCGCCGTCGGGGTGGACAGTTCCGCGGCCATGCTGGCCCGGGCGCGGGAACGCAGCCACGGCCGCGCACGGCTGCGATTCGGTCAGGTCAGCGGACCCGCCCTGGACGTGCCCGACGACCACGTCGACGTGGTGATCTCCTTCCTGTCATTCCGCTATCTGGACTGGGATCCGGTAATGGCCGAGATCCGCCGGGTGCTTGCCCCCGGCGGACGGTTGTGGGTGGTGGACATGGTCGAACAGCCGGCGCGGATGCGCGACCTGCCCGTGCTGGCCCGTTCGGCCGTCGCGCACCTGCGTACCCGCCACACCCGGCCGCAGTTCGCCACCGACCTGACCGCGCTGACCACGCATGCGGACTGGCAAAACATGTTGCGGCACAACCCGATCCGGGCCGAGCACGAGTACCGCTGGTATTTCGGCAGCCGCTTTCCCGACAGCCGCCTGGAGACACTGACGGCAACCATGTCGGCGCGCGTCGTGGCTTTCGATTCCGGGCCCCTGGAAAAGGGGCAGACCGCCCCGTTGTCCTACCCATGACGCCATGCCTGGGCATCGTCGACTGGGGCATCGGCGGCGTCGGTCTGCTCAACGCCCTGGACCGGTCGGTGCCTGGACTGCCGGTGCTGTACTGGTCGGACGCCGGCGCCACACCCTATGGCCGGCTGCCGCCCGACGCGTTGGCCGAGCGCCTGATGACCGTGATTGCCGCCCTCGCCGAACGAGGCGCCACCGAGGTGGTGCTGGCATGCAACGCGGCCAGCACGGTCGTGGACCGGTTGAGGACGGCTGTCGTCCCGGTGGAAGGCATCATCACCCACGGATTGGCCTCGGTACCCGGGGACTTGGACCGCATCGGCGTCGTCGGTGGGCGGCGTACCATCGCCGCCGGTCAGTACCGCCGTGGTCTCGCCCGGCCGGGCCGAGAGGTGATGTGCCGTGTCGCACAACCACTTTCGGCGCACATTGAAGCCGGGCGCACCGGTTCGACGCAGTTCCAGGCCGATCTGGCCAGGATCGTCGCCCCGCTGCGACGGGCGGATGCGCTGGTGCTGGCCTGTACCCACTACCCCGCCGCATCCCGCTGGTTCACCGCGGCGCTACCACAGACCCGGCTGATCGATCCGGCTGAGCACATGGCGGCCGCGATCGCCGCCCGGTACCCGCACCATCAGCGCGCGGACCCGGCCGTCCGGCGGTTTCTCACCACAGGTGACCCGGATGCGATGCGCCGGGGCGCGGCCCGCGCCTGGGGGACGGTGTTGACGGCCACCGCCGTCCGGACGCCTGTGCGCACCGCGTTGGCCTCGTGAGCTGA
>NZ_JCALDY010000024.1:0-70422 GCF_059813095.1 Mycobacterium sp. NGS22 | reverse complement strand
CGACTCGATGGCCCGGATGATCAGATCCAGTGCGGCGCTGGTGCCGGCCACGTCCGGCGCGAAGCCGCCCTCGTCACCCAGGCCGGTGGACAGCCCCTCCTTCTTCAGGACCGACTTCAGCGCGTGGTAGACCTCGGCGCCCCAGCGCAGCGCCTCGTGGAAGCTGGGGGCACCGATAGGCGCCACCATGAACTCCTGGACGTCGACGCCGGTGTCGGCGTGCGCGCCGCCGTTGAGGATGTTGAGCATCGGCACCGGCAGGATGTGCGCGTTCGGGCCGCCGATGTAGCGGAACAGGGGTAGAGCCGCACTGTCCGCGGCGGCCTTGGCCACCGCCAGCGAGACGCCCAGGATCGCGTTGGCCCCCAGCCGGGACTTGTCCGGAGTGCCGTCGAGATCGACCAGCGCCTGGTCGACCAACCGCTGGTCGTCGGCGTTGAGACCGATGACCGCCGGCCCGATTTCGTCGAGAACCGCTTGCACCGCCTTCTTCACCCCTTTGCCGGCGTAGCGGTCGCCGCCGTCGCGCAATTCGACGGCCTCGTGCTCACCGGTCGAGGCGCCCGAGGGCACGGCGGCGCGGGCGAATGTCCCGTCGATCAGCGCGACCTCGACCTCGACGGTCGGGTTGCCGCGCGAGTCCAGGATCTCGCGGGCTGCGACCTGTTCGATAATCGGCACTGGGCTCTCCTTTGCGTGCTGGCTCCCTGACAGGCAGCCTAAAGCCTGAGTCAGCGATTCATCTTTCTACAGCGGATGACCCGCCGCGTAGGCGGTCGCCCAGTCCCGCACCGCCCGCGCGTACACACCGGAATTGTTGTAGGCCCGAAGCGCGGTGATCCACCCGCGGGCTGTCCCCAAATCTTTGCCGCGCCAACATAAGTAACCCGCGGCCGAGAGCGCGGCGTCGTCGATGTTGTCCGGGCTGGCGGTGCCGTCGTTGTTGGCGTCGACCCCGTACAGACGCCATGTCTCGGAGATGAACTGCATGGGCCCCACCGCGCGCTCCACCCCATCCTCGTCCGCCGCGCCCTCCAACGCGGCAGCGTCGGTGTCCACGATGCGCAACGTGTCGCCGGTGCCGTCGAGCCGGACACCTCGAATGGGCGGCCGCACATCCCCGTTGGGCGCGATCGTCGCGCCGCGATAGGTGCCGTTGTGACTTTCCACCTGCCCGATGCCGGCCAGCGTCGTCCAGGCGATATGACATTTCGGGTTCTCGACCTCGGCCACCCGGGCGGCGTAGGCGTAGGCCTCCAGCGCAATCACGGGCATCTCCAGCGCCGGCGCACGCGCCTCGGCCCACTCCCGTAACTGATCCGCGGGCCGGCCCGACGCGTGGGTGTCCACCGGCGGCACCGGATCACCGGCCGGCGGCGGCACCCCCTCGGGGATGAAGAGGCTGAGCTGCCAGGTACAACTTGACGCCAACAGCATCGCGGTCGCCCCTATCACGGCGACCGCGCGCAACCAGCGTCTCGGCGACACGAACTTCCCCTGTCGGTCTCCTCGTCGGAGCCATCACCCCGTTTTCGTCACGATCATCGTCCCACGGGTTGGTGCCGGCCTCGCTCGACCGGGGCGGTCAGCACACAGAAGATATGCGAGCCCACCGGTACATAACGTTGCTGTCGGTGTGCATAGCTATCTCGTTTGAGGTCCTTGATTGCTGGTTATCGGCATTCCAGGCAACTACATTGATGATTGCTGGGTGTGGGTACTCTCTGAGTTCCCGCAAACGTCGCCGCGCCGGTCGGCGAACCGTCAGCGCCGACCCTTGCGCTTCTTGGACCCGCCCCGAGATTCCTTGGCGGCCACCACAGGCTGCTCGACCGGTTGCAGGCCGTCCGCTACGCCCAGTTGCTCGTCGGGCATCGTCTGCCCCACCGGCCAGTGGGCGCGCCATTCGTCCTCGGAGACAGCACCGAGCGGAGTCATGTCGAGTTCCTCGGCGATGGTGTCACCGCGGCGGGCGGCCGCGATCTCCTTCTCGACCCGGTGAACCGTGTCCACAAAGTCCAGAACCGCTGCGCGTAGTGTGTTTTCGGCATCGACGTCGGGCGTGAGCTTGATGGTGGTCAGCTCCGGCGGGATGAACCCGGCCGGCAGTCCCGCCTGGGTGACGCGTTGAATCACCTTCTGCGCCAACGCCAATGCTGGTTGCCCGGTATGCACGTCGTCCAGCACGGAGTGACGCGACTTGCGTGACCTTTCGGCCGCCTTGGCCTCTTCCCACTGCGCCAGCTGGTCTTGTAGCGAAATCGATTCGCCCGCAAGCACTCCGGGGACCCGGGCACCGAGTTTGCGGATCAATGCGTCGGCGACGTCGTCGATGGTGAACGGCTGCGACGCCGCATCTTCGGCGATGCGGGCATGAAAGAGCACCTGCAACAGCAGGTCGCCGAGTTCTTCGCGCAGATCGTCGACGTTGCCACTGTGCACTGCGTCCAGCAGTTCGTAGGTCTCCTCCAGCAGGTACCGACGCAACGAGTCGTGGGTCTGCTCGCTTTCCCACGGTCCGGCGGTGCGCAGCTTGTCCATCATCGCCACGGCGTCGATCAGCCGTTCCCCGCGCTGCCCCGACGGCGCCGAGATCAGCCGGGCGCCGGCGGCCAACCGCGCGCTCACCGCGGGATGATCGGGATCCGAGGACAGCAGCACCGGCGCGTCGTCGCCGGTGTAGGCGGGGTGCGCGTCGGGCAACGACCACGGCACCGCGATCGGCATTTCCTCGGTGTATTGCACCGGTCCGCTCAGCAGGTCGATGGCGTCGATGGGAATCAGCGCCGGACGGCGGGGGTCGACCAGGACGACAATCATCAGGCTTGTCGCTCCTTACTCGGGGACTCCGCCATACCGATATCTTGCTGCGGTTTACCCGCCAGCGCGGTCACCAAGTCGGCCACCATCTGCACCAATTCGACATCACGGATGTGTCCCGCGCCAATTCCGCCCGTCCGCGGGATCGGAACCTGCACCGTCGAGGTGGTGGCACGGTAGCGCCCGCCCGGATACATCCGCGCCAGCCGCACCTGGGCCGAATCGGGCAGCGTCAACGGTGAGAGCCGCACCGTCGCCGCTGATACGGCACTGACCTCGGTGATCCCGGAAGCCCGGCACAGCAACCGCAGCCGTGCCACCGCCACCAGTCGCTCGGCGGGTTCGGGCAGCGGGCCGTACCGGTCGATCAGCTCCTCGACCACGGCGGTGATCTCGGTGTCACCACCGGCCGCGGCCAGCCGACGGTAGCCCTCCAGCCGCAGCCGGTCACTGGCGATGTAGTCCGGGGGCAGGTGGGCATCGACCGGCAGATCGATCCGGACGTCCTTGGATTCCTCGGTGGTACTGACGGTTTCGCCGTCGGCCGCGGCCTTGTACGCCTCGACCGCCTCCCCGACCAGGCGTACGTACAGGTCGAAGCCGACGCCGGCGACGTGCCCGGACTGCTCGACGCCCAGCACGTTCCCGGCGCCGCGGATCTCGAGGTCTTTGAGCGCCACCGCCATGCCCGCGCCCAGCTCGTTGTTCTGCGCGATGGTCGCCAGCCGGTCGTAGGCCGTCTCGGTCAACGGCGTGTGCGGCGGGTAGAGGAAGTAGGCGTAGCCGCGCTCGCGACTGCGGCCCACCCGGCCGCGCAGCTGGTGCAGCTGGGACAGGCCGAAGGTGTCGGCGCGCTCGACGATCAGCGTGTTGGCGTTGGAGATGTCCAGACCGGTCTCCACGATCGTGGTGCAGACCAGGATGTCGTATTCGCGGTTCCAGAACCCCTGCACGGTGCGCTCCAGGCGCTCCTCGGGCATCTGGCCGTGCGCGACCACCACCCGCGCCTCGGGCACCAGTTCCCGAACCCGGGCCGCGGCCCGATCGATCGAACTGACCCGGTTGTGCACATAGAAGGCCTGCCCGTCGCGCAGCAATTCGCGGCGCAGCGCCGCGGCGACCTGTTTGTCGTCGTGCGGCCCCACGTAGGTCAGCACCGGGTAGCGCTCTTCGGGCGGAGTGAGGATCGTCGACATCTCCCGGATCCCGGCCAGGCTCATCTCCAGCGTGCGCGGGATCGGGGTGGCGCTCATGGTCAGCACGTCGACGTGGGTGCGCAGGCTCTTGATGTGTTCCTTGTGCTCGACGCCGAAGCGCTGCTCCTCGTCCACGACGACGAGACCGAGGTTCTTCCACCGCACCCCGGTCTGCAACAGCCGGTGGGTGCCGATTACGACGTCGACCGACCCGTCGGCCAACCCGTCGATGACCTTGCGGGATTCCGCCGGGTCGGTGAACCGCGACAGGCCCTTGACGGTGACCGGGAACCCGGCCATCCGGTCGGTGAAGGTCTGCAGGTGCTGGTCGGCCAGCAGCGTGGTGGGTACCAGCACCGCGACCTGCCTGCCGTCCTGCACCGCCTTGAACGCCGCCCGCACCGCGATCTCGGTTTTCCCGTAGCCGACGTCGCCGCAGATCACCCGGTCCATCGGGATCGGTTTCTCCATGTCGGCCTTGACCTCGGTGATCGCGGTGAGCTGGTCGACGGTCTCGGTGAAACCGAACGCGTCCTCCATCTCGGCCTGCCAGGGGGTGTCCGGCGCGAACGCGTGGCCGGGGCTGGCCTGGCGCTTGGCGTACAGCGCGACCAGTTCGCCGGCGATCTCCCGCACCGCGCGGCGCGCCTTGGTCTTGGTGTTGGCCCAGTCGCTGCCGCCGAGTTTGCTCAGCGCCGGCGCCTGCCCGCCCACGTATCTGGAGAGCTGATCCAGCGAGTCCATCGGGACGTAGAGCTTGTCGGATCCGCCTCCTCGTTTGGACGAGGCGTACTCCAGCACCAGGTACTCCCGGCGCGCCCCGCCGACGGTGCGTTCGACCATCTCCACGAACCGGCCGATGCCGTGCTGGTCGTGCACCACCAGATCGCCGGCGGTCAGCGCCAGCGGGTCGACGGTGTTGCGCCGCTTGGCCGCCAGTCGTTTGCCCTCGACAGCGGTGGCGCGGCTGCCGGTCAGGTCGGCTTCGGTGATGACGACCAGGTTGGCGCCGTTGATCACCACCCCCTCGTGCAGCGGGCCTTTGAGCACGCCGACG
The DNA here is from genome assembly GCF_059813095.1 of Mycobacterium sp. NGS22. Lineage (NCBI taxonomy): Bacteria > Bacillati > Actinomycetota > Actinomycetes > Mycobacteriales > Mycobacteriaceae > Mycobacterium > Mycobacterium sp. NGS22. The sequence goes on along the minus strand of NZ_JCALDY010000024.1, from coordinate 65,349 downwards.
ACCCCGGGACTCGGCGCGGCGCCACAGTCCAGCATGGCCGCCGGGATCTCGGATTCGGCCAGCCGTTCCACCACCCGATGGGCGGTGCCGGTGCCGGGTGCGACCATCGCGGCGTATCCGCCCGTCGCGACATGGGCGCGCAGCATCGCGAAGATCCCGTCGATGTCGTGCTGGTGCCCGCGCGCGGACGGCGCGGCGCGGATGTCCAGCTCGACGGCGGACTCGTCGGACAACTGGCTCAACGTCCACCAGGGATGGCCGGACGAGCGCGCCGCGGCCTGCACGTCTTCCAACTCGGTGAACCCGGAGCCACCCAGCTGCTCGACGTCGACGGGGGCGTCCGTGCCGAGTGCCGCCACCGACCACGACGCCTCCAGGAATTCCCGCCCGGTGTTGATCAGGTCGGCGGCGCGGGTGCGCACCTTTTCCGGGTCGCATACCAGCACCGGTGTCCCGTCGGGGAGCTGGTCTGTCAACAGCGCCCCGTCGCCGGGCTGCAACACCGATTGCAGCGCCTCCATGCCGTCGACCGGGATACCCTCGGCCAGCTTGGCCAGCATGTCGACGATGCTGCCGGTCACGGTGTTCTCGGTCACCGGATGTTGCCTGGTCAACTCGGCCGCGCGGGCCCGCACGTCGGAAGTGAGCAGCAGTTCCCGGCAGGCGACGGCGACCAGGGTGGCTACTTCGATGTCCGGGATCGAGCGCTGGTCGGCGACCGAGAACATCCGCATCTCGGTGACCTCGTCGCCCCAGAACTCGACGCGCACCGGATGCTCGGCGGTGGGAGCGAAGATGTCCAGGATTCCGCCGCGGACCGCGAACTCACCGCGGCGACCCACCATGTCCACCCGGGTGTAGGCCAGCTCGACCAGCCGCTGGGCCACGTCCTCGAACGGCATCTCGTCACCGACGGTCAGCGTCAGAGGTTCCAACATCCCCAGGCGCGGCACCATCGGTTGCAGCAACGACCGCGCCGCCGTCACCACCACCCGCAACGGCGGACCGAGCCGGGCGTCGTCGGGGTGGGCCAGCCGGCGCAGCACCATCATCCGGGTGCCGACGGTGTCGATGCCCGGTGACAGCCGTTCGTGCGGCAGCGTCTCCCAGGACGGAAACACCACTGCCGCCTCACCGAACACACCACGCAGTTCGGCGGTCAGATCGTCAGCCGCCCGGCCGGTGGCGGTGACCACCAGCAGCGGACCCTGCTGCGCCAGGGCGCTCGCCACGAAAAGTCGCGCGCTGGCGGGCCCGACCAGCGACAAGCTGTCGGGTCGATCGGAGGCACGCTCGATGAGCTGTTGAAAGGTCGGCGCGGTCAGCGCCAATTCGACGAGCCCCGCGATCGGGGTATCTGGGCTAGCAGCCCCCGGTGCGGTCATGATGCGCCCATTCTAGGGGCGCGGCTGTGCGTTGACTCTGCGCACAGGGCGCGCTCTACTCGAACTTTGCCGCCCTGGACGCAGAGTCAACGAGCCGATCGGGCCCGGCTACCAGGGCATCGTCGCCCACGAGTAGAAAGCGCCGTCGCCGACGTCGTGCACGCCGTAGGAGTCCCAGTAGTAGTCATGGCAGACGCCGCCGTCCCACGGGACGGGACGGCCGGCTGGGTAAGGGTCGCCGGGGCACCACGTGGTGCAGGCCTGCAGGCGGGGGCACCCGGCTGCTTGGGCGGGCGTGGCTAGCTCGACGCCGCCCCACGTCAAAGCGGTGACGGCCAACCCGAGCAGGGCTGCCTTGATGGGCGGGAATGATCGGTTCATGGTGGTTCCTCCGTTGCTGGGCGGGCCGCTCAACCGATCTCAACAGCGGGCGCTTGCGAAGTTCTTGCGCAGTTCACTCGTCCTGCAGCTGCGGATCGGCTTCCAGGTGCGTCAGGCCGTTCCACATCAGGTTGACCAGATGCGCGGCCACCACTTCCTTCTTGGGCTCGCGGGTGTCCAGCCACCATTGCGCGGTCATCGACACCGAGCCCACCAGCGCCTGGGCGTACAGCGGCGCCAGGTCCGGATCCAGGCCGCGTCGGGCGAAGTCGCCGGCCAGAATGGAGCTGACCTGGCTGACGGCGTCGTTGAGCAGGCTGGAATAGGTGCCGGAGCTGATCGCGGCGGGCGAGTCGCGGATCATGATGCGGAAACCGTCGGTGCGTTCTTCGACGTAGGTGAGCAACGCCAGCGCGACCCGCTCGACCCGGACCCGGGACCGGTTGTTGGTCAGCGACGACGTGATGCCGTCGAGCAGTGCCGACATCTCCCGGTCGACGACCACGGCGTACAGGCCCTCTTTGCCGCCGAAGTGTTCGTAGACCACCGGTTTGGACACGTTGGCGCGCTGGGCGATCTCTTCGATCGACGTGCCTTCGTAGCCGCGTTCGGCGAACAGCGACCGCGCGATGCCGATGAGTTGGTGGCGGCGCTCGCTGCCGGTCATCCGGGCACGCGGTGTCCGCGGTTCCTTCTCCGGGCTCTTGAGCGGCTCAGCCACCGCGCCCCTTATTCGCCGGTGGGGATGATTTCCTCTTGGCAGACGGCCGCGAGGGCAAGAGGGCGACGATCACGATGCCGATCAGGCCGAGCGCAGCGCCGATGACGAACGCCTCGGCGACCCCGCGGTTCTTCCGCCGCGCGACCCGGACCGCGTAGAGACCACACAGCACCGAGATGACGACGGCCAGGATCATGATCGGCCACTGCTCGTCCCAGGTGGTCACTCAGACATTCTGCACTCGAAGCGTGCCGGCGGCCTATATCGACATCGAAAGGACAACATCGGCAGACTAAAGTCATTCGCGCGGTCCCGGACCGCCGCAATCCGTCGTGGTGTAATCGGCAGCACCTCTGATTTTGGTTCAGATAGTTCAGGTTCGAGTCCTGGCGACGGAGCCCGGCCGTTTTGCCCCGAGCGTGCGTGAAATGACACGCTTGACGGCGTGTCAGCGAGCAGCCCCGCACGCTCGCGAGCGCAGACTTGGCCAAACTGAGGAGAGTTGATGACCTTTCGTGGCGACACCGCAGTCCTGGTGTTGGCGGCGGGTCCCGGCACCCGGATGCGTTCCGATACCCCCAAGGTGCTGCACAGCATCGGCGGCCGCAGCATGCTGTCGCATTCGCTGCACGCAATGACGAAGCTGGCGCCACAGCACCTGGTCGTGGTGCTGGGGCACGACCACCAGCGCATTTCCCCTCTGGTTGCCGAGCTGGCCGACGATCTGGGCCGCACCATCGACGTCGCGTTGCAGGATCAACCGCTGGGAACCGGGCATGCGGTGCTGTGCGGGCTGTCCGCGCTGCCCGACGACTACGCCGGCATCGTCGTCGTCGCCGCCGGTGACACCCCCCTGCTCGACGCCGACACGCTGGCCGACCTGATCGCCGGCCACCGCGGGGCTCACCCGGGCGGCCAGCCGGCGGTGACGGTGCTGACCACCACGCTCGACGACCCGCACGGCTACGGCCGCATTCTGCGCACCCAGGACAACGAGGTGATGGCGATCGTCGAACAGACCGACGCCACCCCCTCCCAGCGCAGCATCCGTGAGGTCAACACCGGCGTCTACGCGTTCGACATCGCCGCGCTGCGCTGGGCGCTGAGCCGGCTGAGCTCCAACAACGCCCAACAGGAGCTCTACCTGACCGACGCCATCGCGATCCTGCGCCGCGACGGCCAGACCGTCAGCGCCCGCCACGTCGACGACAGCGCGGTGGTGGCCGGGGTCAACAACCGTGTCCAACTCGCCGAACTGGGCGCCGAACTCAACCGCCGGATCGTGGCCGCCCACCAGCTTTCCGGTGTCACCGTGATCGACCCCGCCACCACTTGGATCGACGTCGACGTGACGATCGGGCGCGACACCGTCATCCACCCCGGCACCCAGCTGCTGGGCCGCACGCAGATCGGCGGCCGCTGCGTCGTCGGTCCGGACACCACGCTGACCGACGTCAGCGTCGGCGACGACGCCACGGTGTGCCGTACGCACGGCACGTCGGCGACCGTCGGCGACGGTGCGACGGTGGGACCGTTCACCTACCTGCGACCCGGAACCGTGCTGGGCGGCGACGGGAAACTGGGGGCGTTCGTCGAGGTCAAGAACGCCACGATCGGCACCGGAACCAAGGTGCCGCACCTGACCTACGTCGGCGACGCCGACATCGGCGAGCACAGCAACATCGGCGCCTCCAGCGTGTTCGTCAACTACGACGGCGTGAACAAGCGGCGCACCACGATCGGCTCGCATGTGCGCACCGGATCGGACACCATGTTCGTCGCGCCGGTGAACATCGGCGACGGCGCCTATACCGGTGCCGGCACGGTCATCCGGGAGGACGTCCCGCCCGGTGCGCTGGCGGTGTCCGCAGGTCCTCAGCGCAACATCGAAAACTGGGTGCAACGCAAACGGCCCGGCTCAGCCGCCGCGCAGGCCGCCGACGAGGCCAACCGGCAACCAGAAGCGGATCAGGCACCGTGAATTCGCCGTCCCGTAGTGCGGCTACGATGAGGCGTTCCTATCTCGACCCCGATACGGCGAGGGCAGCACGTTGAGCCACGACTGGACCGATAACCGCAAGAACCTGATGCTGTTCAGCGGCCGCGCCCACCCGGAGCTGGCCGAGCAGGTAGCCAAGGAGCTCGACGTCCACGTCACCGCGCAGACCGCGCGGGAATTCGCCAACGGCGAGATCTTCGTGCGGTTCCACGAATCGGTCCGTGGGTGCGACGCCTTCGTGCTGCAGTCCAACCCGGCCCCGGTGAACCGGTGGCTGATGGAACAGCTGATCATGATCGACGCGTTGAAGCGCGGCAGCGCCAAGCGGATCACCGCGGTGCTGCCGTTCTACCCCTATGCCCGGCAGGACAAGAAGCACCGCGGCCGCGAACCGATCTCGGCGCGACTGGTGGCCGACCTGCTCAAGACCGCGGGTGCGGACCGGATCGTGACGGTCGACCTGCACACCGATCAGATCCAGGGCTTCTTCGACGGACCCGTGGACCACATGCGCGGGCAGAACCTGCTCACCGGCTATATCCGCGACAACTACCCCGACGGCAACATGGTGGTGGTCTCCCCCGACTCCGGCCGGGTGCGGATCGCCGAGAAGTGGGCGGACTCCCTCGGTGGCGTGCCGCTGGCCTTCATCCACAAGACCCGCGACCCGCGGGTGCCCAATCAGGTGGTGTCCAACCGCGTGGTCGGTGAGGTGGCGGGACGGACCTGCGTGCTGATCGACGACATGATCGACACCGGTGGCACCATCGCCGGCGCGGTCAAGTTGTTGCATGACGACGGTGCGCAGGACGTGATCATCGCGGCCACCCATGGTGTGTTGTCCGATCCCGCCGCCGAGCGTCTGGCCGGATGCGGTGCGCGCGAAGTGATCGTGACGAACACGCTGCCGATCGGCGAGGAGAAGCGTTTCCCGCAGCTCACCGTGCTGTCCATCGCGCCGCTGCTGGCCAGCACCATCCGCGCGGTCTTCGAGAACGGCTCAGTCACAGGACTTTTCGACGGGGACGCGTAGATGGGTTCTGCGGGCGTCGTGATCTACCACAACCCCAAGTGCAGCACGTCCCGCAAGACGCTGGACCTGCTGCACGACAACGGTTTAGAGCCCACGGTGGTGCAGTATCTCAAGACGCCGCCGACGCGGGACGAGTTGGCGAAGATGATCCGCGATGCCGGTATCGAGGTGCGGACGGCGGTGCGCAAACGCGAATCACTGTACGGCGAACTGGGTCTGGCCGATGCGAGCGACGACGAGTTGCTCGACGCCATGGCCGAACACCCCATCCTGATCGAGCGACCGTTCGTCGTCACACCCAAGGGCACCCGGCTGGCCCGCCCGATCGACGCGGTCCGCGAGATTTTGTGACTGTCACCGCTCTACGCGCGGCGGTGGCCGCGGTCCTGCTGTTGGCGACCGGCGCGTGCGGGCCGAAAGCGCCTGACTACCAGTCGATCTGGACGACGAGTTCGACGACGAGTGAGACGGCCGCGCCGACGGAGCCGCCGGTCCCGCTGTCGAAGTATCTGGAGGGTGAGGGTGTCACCGGTGATGCGGTCGAGCCGGGCTCGCTGACCGACCTCACGGTGTCGATCCCGACGCCGCCGGGTTGGTCCGTTCGCGGCGGCGATCCGAAAGTCACCGCCAGCAGGCTGATGATCTCCAAGGGGGACAACTACCCGGCGGCGATCCTGGTGGTGTTCAGGTTGAAGGGCGAGTTCAAACCCAGCGAGGCGATCAAGCACGCCAATGCCGATCTGCCACAGGGTTTTCACCAACTGGACGCTTCCACCGCGGACTTCAACGGTTTCCCCTCCTCAATGGTGCAGGGCACCTACGAACTCAAGGGCGCGCGGATGCGCAGCTGGAACCGGGTGGTCCTGCCGACCGGCTCGCCGCCGGCCAACCAGCGATACCTGGTCGAGCTGATCATCACCAGCCTGGCCGACCAGGCGGTGGCCGAGTCCGACGACGTCGAGGCCATCATCCGCGGCTTCGTCGTGGCCAAGAAGTAGCGCGAGCAGTCGCCCAACGTGGCGCGAGCAGACGCCAAGAAGTGGCGCGAGCAGACGCAAAATCCCCTATTTCGTACCGAAAATGGGGGATTTTGCGTCTGCTCGCGCCATCAGGGGGCTGGTCAGCTGTGGCGACTCGCCTCCTGGACGAGCTGCACCCGCGATGCCAGGCCCAACTTGGCGTAGATGTGGGTCAGGTGAGTCTGCACAGTGCGCGGTGAGATGAACAACCGCGCCCCGATATCCTTGTTGGCCAAGCCTTCTCGCACCAGCCGCACCACGTCGTGCTCCATCGGGGTGAGCGATTCCCAGCCGCTGGCGGGACGTTTCCGGACGCCGCGTCCACGTTGCGCATAGCCGATCGCCTCCTCCGCGGACAGAGCGGTCCCCTCCACCCATGCGGCGTCGAACACGCTCTGCCCCAGAGCGTCTCGGACGGACGCCAGAGCCGCGTCGTAGCCGATCCGGTACATCGGGTAGCGGGCGATGCCCAGGACCTGTCGGACGTTGTCGGCCGCGCCCAGCAGACGCGCGGCATGTTGGTGATTACCACGGTCGGCTGCGAGGTGGGCCAGGGTTTCCAGGGCCTGCGGGACGCGAAGGTAGGCGTGAGTACGCGCGGCGTGCGTGAGTGCTTCGTGGGCATCGCGTTCGGCTTGCTCCGGTTCACCCTGGGCCAGCGCGACGCAGGAGCGAATCGCCAACGCGTTGACTTGATGGCTGCCCCGGACCAGCGCCGCGGTCGCGTCAGCCCATCGTCGTGCGGTTACCAGATCGCCTGCGGCCAAAGCGGTTTCGGCCAGCGGGTTGAAGAAGCTGCCGAATGCTCCGGTCAGCAGGACGGTGCGCTGCAGAGCAGTCTCGGACAGTTGCTTGGCCGTCTCGACGTCACCGCCGGACAGGGCCGCATTGGCCAGCACCCCGTACACCGCGTCTCCGTAGTACCCACCTATTGCCTCGGCGGCGGTCAGCGCTGCCTGTGCGGCGGCGGTCGCCGCAACCGATTCGGCTTGATAGGTCAGCACGTTCGCGTGGACCACCTGCGCAAAGACCGTCAAGGTGGAATCCCCGGCGGCCTGCACTTCGTCGACCAGCACCCGCAGCACCTGCACGGCTCGCGAAAGGTCACCCAGGACGGCCAGTGCCGCCCCCAGCCACACCCGGCAGTTGCACGAGATGAACCGGTCGCCCAGCTCATCGGCGATGGCTTGCCCTTCTTCCGCGGCCGCCCGCGCTGCGACCGGTTCGCCGGCGTACACGCCCGCGGTGGCCTGGTAGCTGAGGATCTGGCTCAGATTCCACCGATCACCGCCGGCGCGGGCCAGTTCGATTGCTTCGGCGAGATAGGGCTGACCACCGTCGGCGGTGTAGAGCGTGATCATTCCGCATGCGATCAGGGCATGGGTGATCAGCGCCGGATCCTCCAGCCGGCGGGCCTGGGCCAGCGCCTCCTGCGCCTGGTCCAGATCAGCGGGTACCGAAACCCACGCCGCGGCGGCAGCCCGGTCCGCCACCGCACGTACCCAGACCGCGGGCGCGACCTGCCCCCGGCCCTGTCCTGGCGCCACGTCGGGCAATACGGCGTCGAAATCAGCCAGACCCTCGCGCACATGCCCTTTTCGCAACCAGAACTGCCGCAGCGCCGAGAGTAAGCGCAGTGCGGACTCGTTGTCGTGATGCTCGCGGCTCCAGGCGAAAGCGGCCCGCAGATTGTCGATGTCGGTCTGCGCCCAGGTGAGCAGTCGCTCGTCACCGGGTCGGGCCGTCAAGTCCAAATGTATTGCGGTGGTTGTGTAGTAGTCGCGGTGGCGGGTGCGTACCTCGTCGGCTTCCCCGGACTCGCCGAGTTTCTCCTGCGCGTACTGGCGCACTGTCTCCAACAGCCGGTAGCGCATTCCGGTCGGGTTGTCGTCGGCCACCACCAGTGACTTGTCCACCAACAGGCTGAGTTGGTCCAACAGCTGGTATGCCTCCACTTCGCTACTGGCGCCGACGGTTTGGACGGCGTCGAGGTCGAAGCCGCCGACGAAAACCGCCAGTCGGCGAAACAGCACCCGCTCCGGCTCGGTCAACAACGCGTGCGACCAGTCCACCGACGCGCGCAGTGTCTGCTGGCGCCGCACCGCAGTGCGAGCCCCGCCGGTCAACAACCGGAACCGGTCCTGCAGACTGCTCACGATCTGCGACAACGACAGCGCCCGAACCCGCGCCGCGGCAAGCTCGATCGCCAACGGCATCCCGTCCAGACGAGTGCAGATGTCCTGCACCAACTTCGCACTGTCCCGGTCGACGACGAAATCCGGACGCGCCCGTCGGGCCCGGTCGGCGAACAACTCGACGGCTTCGTCGGCGATCGCCAAAGACGGTATGCGCCAGCTCAACTCACCGGGCACCCCCAGCGGCTCGCGGCTGGTGGCCAGGATCGTCAACTGCGGGCAGGCCGCCATCAGCTCGACCACCATGTCCCCGCATGCATCCAGCAGGTGTTCGCAATTGTCGAGCACCAGCAGCATCGACTTCGCGCCGAAGAAGCGCACCAACAGATCGGTGGTGGAACGGCCCGGCTGATCGGGCAGCGCCAAGGTACGGGCGACGGTCACCGGCACCATGGCGGCATCGGTGATCGGTGCCAGATCGATGTACCACAACCCGTCGGAGAACTCGGAATTCAGTTGGGTAGCGACTTCGATGGCCAACCGGGTCTTGCCCGCGCCACCGGCTCCGGTCATCGTCACCAGCCGGCTGTCCGCGACGAGACTCCGCAGCTCGGCCGACTGTGCTTGGCGCCCAACGAAACTCGTCAACTGCACCGGGAGATTGTGCGATGCGACGCCGGTCTGCACCCGTAACGGCGGGAACTGACTACCCAACTCGGGATGGCACAGCTGCACCACCCGCTCGGGGCGGGAGACACCTTTGAGCGTGTAGTTGCCCAAGTCCGTCAACCAAACTCCGTCGGGCAACCGGTCGATAACCAGCGACTCGGTCACTCCCGAAAGCACAGTCTGCCCACCGTGTGCCAGGTCGCGCAGCCGCGCGGCGCGGTTGATCGTCGGACCCGCGTAGTTGCTCTCGTCGCGCAGCTGGATCTCACCGGTGTGCAGGCCGATACGCAACTTGATCGGGGCCAGCGTCGCCCGCTGCAACGTCAATGCGCAGGCCACCGCGTCCGACGCCCGCGCGAAGGCCGAGACGAAACTGTCGCCCTCACCCTGCTCCACCGGACGCACCCCGTCGTAGGCCGCGATCGTCTCGTTCACCGCGACATTCAGCGCGGCCAGCGCCGCCGTCATCCGCTCGGGCTGCGTCTCCCACAACCGTGTCGACCCCTCGACATCGGCCAGTAGCAAGGTCACCGTCCCAGTCGGCAGCAACTCGCTCACACCCATTTCGGTCGGCATCTCCGCGTGTTGGCTCATGGTAGCCAGCCGGGCCGCCGCAACCCATGGGAAAGCCCCGGTCCATCAGCGCGGAATGGCGCGAACCGACCCCGTCGCGAACCCGTCGGGCTCGGCATCGGAAACTGAGCGGTATGACCCAATGGACGGCCGCAGATTTACCACCTTTCACCGGGCGCACCGTGATCATCACGGGAGCCAACAGCGGCCTGGGCGAGGTGACTGCCCGCGAACTGGCCGGGCGGGGCGCCCGCATCGTGATGGCGGTCCGCAACACCGACAAAGGTCAGGCCGCGGCCCAGCGGATCGACGGAGATGTCGAAGTACGCACGCTTGACCTGCAGGATCTGTCGTCGGTGCGTCGGTTCGCCGACGGAGTGGACGCGGCCGACATCCTGATCAACAACGCCGGCATCATGGCCGCGCCGTACGCCACCACCAGCGACGGTTTCGAGAGCCAGATCGGCACCAACCACCTGGGCCACTTCGCGCTGGCCAACCCGCTGTTGCCCAAACTGCGCGACCGGGTGGTGACGGTGTCGTCCATGGCGCACTGGCCGGGCCGGATCAACCTGGCCGACCTGAACTGGCAGCAACGGCGCTACTCGGCGTGGCTGGCCTACAGCCAGTCCAAGCTGGCCAACCTGCTGTTCACCAGCGAACTGCAGCGCCGACTCGACGCGGCCGGTTCGCCGCTGCGCGCGCTGGCCGCCCATCCCGGCTACTCGCACACCAATTTGCAGGGGGCGTCCGGACGCAGGCTCAGCGACGCGGTGGTGTCGGCGGCGACGCGCGTGGTCGCCACCAACGCCGACTTCGGCGCCCGCCAGACGCTGTACGCGGCGTCCCAGGACCTGCCGGGCGGCAGTTACGTCGGGCCGCGGTTCGGCTACCTGGGCAGAACCCAAACGGTCGGGCGGAGTCCGGCCGCCAAGGACGAGGCGATGGCCACCGCGCTCTGGGAGCTGTCCGAGCGCCTTACCGGCGTCGAGTTTGCGCTCTGAGCTGACCCGCCCGGGCGCTGGCTCTGCGCTGGTGGCGGCGTTTTCCGGCAGGATTGCAACCTGGACGACGACCCCGCCCGCGGCCCGCTCTGATTTCCGCCGCGCACCACGAATGCGCTAACCTGACCGGGCGTCACGGCGAGGGTGCACGAGCTAGACCAGCACCGTTATCGACGGAGACCGACATCCTGTCGCGATCCCTGGCCGTGCCCTCACACACAGGAGCGACACACATGGCCAAGTCCGCAGTCAACCAGCTCAGCGCCTCGGTGCGCACCGACACCGGCAAGGGCGCCTCCCGCCGCGCCCGGCGCGAAGGCAGGATTCCCGCCGTGCTCTACGGGCACGGCAGCGACCCGCAGCACTTGGAGCTGCCCGGCCACGACTTCGCGGCCGTGTTGCGCCACTCGGGTACCAACGCGGTGCTCACCCTGGACATCGCCGGCAAGGAACAGCTCGCGCTGACCAAGTCGATCGACATCCACCCGATCCGACGCACCATCCAGCACGCCGACCTGCTGGTAGTGCGCCGCGGCGAGAAGGTCACCGTCGAGGTGACCGTCATCGTCGAGGGCGAAGCCGGCCCCGACACGCTGGTCACGCAGGACGCCAACGCCATCGAGATCGAGGCCGAAGCGCTGTCGATTCCCGAGCAGTTGACGGTGTCCGTGGAGGGCGCCGAAGCGGGCACCCAGTTCACCGCCAGCCAGATCGAGCTGCCCAACGGCGTCACCCTGGTCTCCGACCCGGACCTGCTGGTGGTCAACGTGGTCCAGGCGCCGACCGCCGAGGACCTGGCCGAGGAAGGTGCGGGCGACACGGGCGAGGCCGAGGAATCGGGCGCAGCCGCAGACGAAGAGGGCGGCGAGACCGAGGCCGCCGACGCTTCCGAGTAGGCGACGATGGCCGAACCCCATCTCGTGGTCGGCCTGGGCAACCCGGGGGACAACTACGCCCGGACCCGCCACAATCTCGGCTTCGTGGTTGCCGATCTGCTCGCCGCCCGGATGGGCGCGAAATTCAAGGCGCACAAGCGTTCCGGCGCCGAAGTCAGCACCGGCCGGTTGGCTGGACGGCCGGTGGTGCTGGCCAAGCCACGCTGTTACATGAACGAGTCCGGTCGGCAGGTGGGGCCGCTGGCCAAGTTCTACTCGGTGCCGCCGGGCGACGTCATCGTCATCCACGACGAACTCGACCTCGAGTTCGGTCGTATCCGCCTCAAGTTGGGCGGCGGTGAGGGCGGCCACAACGGACTGCGTTCGGTGGCTTCGGCGTTGGGCAGCAAGGACTTTCAGCGCGTGCGGATCGGGATCGGCCGTCCGCCCGGGCGCAAGGATCCCGCCGCGTTCGTGCTGGAACCATTCAATTCCGCCGAACGACCGGAGATCCCGACCATCTGCGAGCAGGCCGCCGACGCCACCGAGTTGCTGATCGAATTGGGTCTCGAGCCCGCGCAGAACCGCGTGCACGCCTGGCCATAGGCGCGCGAGCAGACGCAAAAGCCCCTTATTTCGGCACGAAATGGGGGCTTTTGCGTCTGCTCGGCGAACTTAGGTGACCAGCGTGACCGAGTTGGCGCGGCGCAGCTTGCCCGACGGCGTCTTCGGAATCGTCCCGGGACCCAGCACGACGACATTGCGGGGCCGCACGTCGACCTCTTTGACGACCTCGTGAGCCACGTCATGCTCGATACGGCGCACTTGGACCGGGTCCTCGAACGCGTTCGACTCGACCGCGACCGCGAAGGACTCACGGGAGTGCCCGGCGTCCAGGCGCACCGCCACCGCACAACCGGGCCGGACCCCGTCGACCCGCCCGGCCGCCCGCTCGATGTCGGTCGGGTAGATGTTGCGCCCGGCCATGATGATGACGTCCTTGACGCGGCCGCACACCACGACGTGGCCGTCGTCGGTGAGGTAGCCCAGGTCGCCGGTGTCGTACCAGCCGTGCTCGTCCTGAGCCGGGATGAAGCCACCCATGGTGATGTAGCCGGGCGTGAGGCACTCCCCGCGCAGCTCGATGACACCGACTCCGCGCGACGGCATCACATTGCCGTCCTCGTCGACGATGCGGGCTTCCAGATCCTGCAGCAGCGGTCCCAGCGTGGCCAGCCGGCGGGTGTTGCCCTTGGTGGCGGGGACGGCGCGGCGCAGCGCGGCCAGCAGGTCGGCGTCGACCTCGTCGACGACCAGACCGGAGTTGCACTTGGAGAAGGACACCGCCAGCGTCGTCTCGGCCATCCCGTAGGCCGGCAGGATCGCCGACGGTCGCAACCCGAACGGCCGTCCCGCGTCCAGCAGGTCCTCCACGTCGGCGGGTTCGACGGGCTCGGCGCCGGACAGCGCGAAACGCAGGGTGGACAGGTCGAACTGGCCCGGCTTGGCCTGGCGGCGCAACCGCTTGGCCAACAGCGCGTAGGCGAAGTTCGGGGCCGCGGTCATGGTGCCCTTGTACTTGTCGATCAACTTCGCCCACAGCAGCGTGTCACGCAGGAAGTCCATCGGCGTGACCTTGACCAACTCCGCGCCGAAGAACATCGGAATGGTGAGGAATCCGACCATGCCCATGTCGTGGAAGCAGGGCAGCCAGCTGACCATCACGTCTTTGTCGACGTCGTACTCGGCGCCGACGAACATCGCTTCGGCGTTGGAGTAGATGTTGCGGTGGGTGATCTGGACCGCTTTGGGAGATCCCGTCGACCCGGACGTCAGCTGCATCAGCGCCAGGTCGTCCTCGCCGACCTCGATCGGGTCGATCGGGTCCGACGCGAGCAGGTCGGCGACGGTCAGGACCTTGATGCCTTTTTCTTCGAGCACCGGGATGGCCACGGTGAACGGCTCGGAGACGATGACGGCCTTGGCCTCGATCATGCCGATGACGGTCATGGTGTCGTCGGCCCACACCGCCAGGTCGGTGCGCGGGGTGGGCTGGTGCAGCATCGTCAGGCTGGCACCGCGCATCCACAACCCCTGCGCGGTCGGGGCGATCTCCACCGGGAAGCCGGCCAGCACCCCGACGGCGTCGCCGAGACCGATGCCCGCAGCGGCCAGCCCGCCGGCGATAGAGCGGGCACGTTCGTGCACCTCGCCCCAGGTGTGACGGACGGGTTCGTGCGGTTCACCGGTGACCATGCCCGTCGTGGAGGTGCGGGCACTGCGGAACATCTTCTCGGTAAACCTGCTCACCCAAACCTCCTCGGTTCCAACGCATCCCTCAAGGTCCGAACTTCCATGTTCCACCCGCCAGATCTCGCTTCGAGGCAGGCGCGCGCACATATTGGGGAGCGGTTAGGTCTCGATTTGGTGATGAAGCGCGGCCATGCGCCGTGCTACCGCGACTCGTCACCGCGGATTATCTTAAGCAACTCTTAAGTAACTGCAAAACCCTGACACGATATGAGTTCGATGTCACATCGGAGTCAAAGACCACCGTCGGTGGGCGCGGGCACCACGCGAGCCCCCGGCACCGGACCGGTGGCCACCCGGACGGTGCGGCAGACACCCGCCCCCGACAGCTGCGTGCCGACGTCCACCGCCGCGTCCGCCGAGGCGCACAGGAACGCGCACGTCGGTCCCGAGCCGGACACGATCCCGGCCAGCGCGCCCGCCTCCACACCCGCACGCAGCGCCCGGCGCAACGCCGGATCCAGACTCACCGCGGCCGCCTGCATCTCGTTGCCCAGCAGCGGGGCGAGTTGCTGCGGGTCACCGGCGGCCAGCGCGGCCAGTACCGGCCCGGCCTCGTCGAGCCGCGGCGGATCGCCGACCTCGCGCAGCCGGTCCAGTTCGCCGTAGACCTTCGGGGTCGACAACCCGCTGTCGGCGAACGCCAGCACCCAGTGAAATGTGTTGCGGGACAACACGGTGGCCAGCTCCTCGCCACGACCCGTCCCCAGCGCGGTGCCGCCGTGCAGCGCGAACGGCACGTCGCTGCCCAGCCGCGAGGCCAGCAGGCGCAGGTCACGGCGCGGCAAGTTGAGTTCCCACAGCGAGTTCATCGCCACCAGCACCGCGGCCGCGTCGGCGCTGCCGCCGGCCATGCCGCCGGCGACCGGGATGGACTTGTCGATCAGGACCGACACGTCGGGCGCCCGGCCGACGTGGTCGGCCAACAGCTCCGCGGCGCGCCAGGCCAGGTTGCGCTCGTCGGTGGGCAGCTTGTCGGCGCCCTCCCCCACCAGCTCGAGCGAGAGCACGTCGGCGTTGCGCACCGTCACCTCGTCGAACAGCGACACGGCGTGGAACACCGTCGTCAACTCGTGATAGCCGTCGTCGCGCCGGTCACCCACGGCCAGGTACAGATTGACTTTCCCCGGCACCCGAACGGTGACCGACCCGGTGGGCACCCACAACTCTGCGGTGTTGCCGTCAGTCACCGCAGCAGACTAACTCTGCACCGGGTCCGCCGTGTCAGTCGAGTCACCGGAGCGCTGCAGCAGCCGCACGAAATCCTCGATCGACAGCGTCTCACCGCGACGCGCGGGGTCGATGCTGGCCGCCAGCAGCCGGTTCGCAGATTCGTTGCCTGACCCCGCCCACCCCACGAACGCGTTGCGGGATGTCTTGCGCCGCTGGGCGAAAGCGATGTCGACCAATTGGAAGACGCGGGTACGGAACGCTTCGTCGGTGGGCCACGGCGACGTCTCGTAACGGTCGATGCGCACCAACCCGGAGTAGACCCGCGGAATGGGCCAGAACACCGTCGGCGACACCGTGCCGCAACGCCGTACCCGCCCGTAGAAGCCGACCTTGACGCTGGGGACGCCGTACTCCTTGCCGCCGGGCTCGGCGGCCAACCGGTCGGCGACCTCGGCCTGCACCATCACCGTCACCACCCGGATCGACGGAAACTCGGCCAGCAGGTGCAGTAGCGCCGGGACCGCGACGTTGTAGGGCAGATTCGCCACCACCGCGGTCGGTTGGGCTGCGAGCTCGTCGCGGCGCAGCGACAGCACGTCGCGGTTGATGACCGAGAAGCGCTGGATTTCACTGTCGGAGTGCTCGGCGATGGTCTGGGGCAGGCGCGCAGCCAACACCGGGTCGATCTCGACGGCGGTGACGGTCGCGCCGCGGTCGAGCAGCGCCAGCGTCAACGACCCCAACCCCGGCCCGACCTCGAGCACGACGTCCGACTTACCGATGCCGGAGGTCGTGACCACGCGTCGCACCGTGTTGGCGTCGTGGACGAAGTTCTGTCCCAGCGATTTCCGCGGGCGGAACTCAAGTTCTTTGGCTAGCCGCCGGATCTCGGTGCGCCCGAGCAACCGGATCGTCAGTGCGCACCGACCCGACCACTGCACACGGGCCACGCGCCCCAGCCTTGGCGCTGCCGGGTCACTTCGGCGATCGCGATCTGCTCTTCGCGGGTGGCCAGGTCAGCACGGGGCGCATACCGCAGCCCGCCGTTGGCGACCCAGGTGCCGAAGTCGAACTGCACCCCACCGTAGAAACCGTTACCGGTGTTGATGGACCAGTTCCCACCGGCCTCGCAACCGGCCAGCGAATCCCAGATGCTGCCGTCGCTCACCGGGGGCACCTCGGTGCCCGGCTTGGCGCCCACCCGCACCACGGCTTCGCGGGCCGGTGCGACCACGGTATTGGAGATCGGCAACCGTCCGGTCTCGACGCCGTTGACCTGGGCTACCGCGAACGTCACGTCCTGGGTGCCCGGCATGCCCGGGTCCTCGACGATCTCACGGCTCATGTTCAGCTCCGGGTCCTCGATGCGACGCGCGGGCGGCGGCAGCGGCATCCGCTCGGTGACCCGCTCGATGCGGTTCCGGGTGACCAGGATCTGCATGCCGTCGACGACCGGGCTGCCGGCTTCGGGCAGTACCTGGTCGCTGTCCTGCAGCGGGGCACCGGCGGCGGCGAGTAACCCGGCGACGTTGGGCGCCGGCAGGCGCACCGTGCGCACCATGCCGCCGTCGTTGATCTCGACCGTCTTGGCGCTCACCACCGGCAGCGACATGCCGGCCAGCGGAACCCGGCTGGCCCGGGAAGCGGCCGCCGGGGCGGTGTCGGTCATGGCCAGCTGGGCCAGCGCCTCGTCCACGGTGGACGCGGTGGTCCACACCTGCCGGGAGTTCTGGCCGTCCAGCGTGATCTGCAACGGCCGGCTGCGGCGCAGCACGATGGTGGCGGCGTCATCGACGCTGACGTCAGCGGCCGGGTAGAGGTCGTCCCGCTGGTCGACGGAGAACCCGTTCTCTTCGACGATGTCGATGACCCGCGACTTCATCGTGTTCACCCGCAGCGAGGTGCCGTCCACGGTCAGCGTCACGGTCTTGGATGCGGAGACGGCGAAGCCGCCGGCGAATGTCAATGCCAGTAATAAAGCGCCAACTACCAGGCGCAACACCGGTGATTCAGTTTGATGAAGTTTAGTAATTAAATTCAATGTCAATTCCGTGTCTGTCTCTTGACTTACCGACCCACCACAACCCTGTGCGAGCAACCACTCTGGAGCGAGCTTCCAGACCTTATTCAGCTGAAATGACAAAATGGGCCCAGCGGCCCACCCGTACGATCACAAGACGGTAACGAACCGTCCATTGCTGAGCAACTCCGGCTCGCGGATGTTAGGCGCCAGGCCCGGGTCAAACGGCCAGTCGATACGCCCGACGGGCGTTGCTCGTGGTGACTTCCGCCAATTCTTCGGCGGGCCGATCGACCAGTTCAGCCAGCGCGCGCACGGTGTAGGGCAGACAGTAAGGTTCGTTCGCTGCGCCCCGGTACGGGTGCGGCGTCAAAAACGGTGCGTCGGTCTCCACCAGAAGTTGCCCGATCGGTATCAGCGCGACGGCTTCGCGCAGGGCGCGCGCGTTGCGGAAGCTCACCGTCCCGGACAGGCTCAGCAACCATCCGCTCGCCACGCACTCGCGCGCCATCGCGCTGTCCGAGGAGAAGCAGTGGAAGATCACCGTGTCCGGGGGGCCCTCGGCGCGCAGTACGTCGAGCACCTCGCGGTCGGCGTCGCGGTTGTGGATCATCAGCGGCTTGCCGAGCCGCTTGGCCAGGTCGATGTGCCAGGCGAACGCCTCGCGCTGGACGTCCGGGCTCGCGCAACCGTCCAGCTTGCCGGGCCAGTACAGGTCCATGCCGGTCTCGCCGACGGCGACGACGCGCGGATGGGCGGCCAGCGCCTCGATCTCAGTGCGCGCGGTGTCGGTGAGTGCGTCGGTGCGGGTCGGGTGCAGCGCCACCGCCCCGTAGACCCGTGAGTCCCATTCGGTGGTCTGCGCGACCCAGCGGGCCGAATCCATGTCGTCGGCGATGGTGACCACGGCCTCGACGCCGACGGCGGCCGCCCGGTCCAGGACGGCCCGCACTCCCCCGGCGTCCGAGGCACCGCACGCGTCCAGGTGGGTGTGGGCGTCGATCAGCGGCGAAAGCGGCTCCGGGGCGGGCGGCGCTTCCCGTTCCCCAGATCGGTTGGAACTCACGCGCACACAATAGGGTGAATCTCGATGAAGCCCTACTACGTCACCAACGCGATCACCTATCCCAATGCCGCGCCGCATCTGGGACACGCTTATGAATTCATCTCCAGCGACGTCATCGCGAGGTTCAAGCGCCTGGACGGCTTCGACGTGCGTTACCTGACCGGCACCGACGAGCACGGACTCAAGATGGCTCAGGCCGCTGCCGCCGAGGGACTGCCCACCGCGGACCTGGCCCGCCGCAACTCCGATGTGTACCAGCGGCTGCAGCAGAAGCTGAACATCTCCTTCGACCGCTTCATCCGCACCACCGACGCCGACCACCACGAGGCGTCCAAGGAGATCTGGCGGCGCATCGAAGCCGCGGGCGACATCTATCTGGACGCATACTCCGGTTGGTATTCGGTACGCGACGAGCGATTCTTCGTCGAATCGGAAACCACTGTCGTAGAAGGGGTTCGGGTCGCCGTCGAAACCGGCACGCCGGTGACCTGGACCGAGGAACAGACCTTCTTCTTCCGCCTCTCGGCCTACGCCGACAAGCTGCTGGCCCACTACGAGGCCAACCCGGATTTCATCGGACCCGAGGTGCGCCGCAACGAAGTCGTCAGCTTCGTTTCCGGTGGACTACGGGATCTCTCCATCTCCCGGACGTCGTTCGACTGGGGGGTACAGGTACCCGGGCATCCCGGCCACGTCATGTACGTCTGGATCGACGCGCTCACCAATTACCTGACCGGAGTTGGCTTTCCGCGCACCGAGTCGGAATCGTTCCGCCGCTTCTGGCCGGCCGATCTGCACATCATCGGCAAAGACATCATCAGATTCCACGCCGTCTATTGGCCCGCGTTTCTGATGTCTGCCGGAATCGATTTGCCCCGAAGGGTTTTCGCGCACGGGTTCCTGCTCAACAGCGGCGAGAAGATGAGCAAGTCGGTGGGCAACATCGTTGACCCGGTCGCCCTGGTCGACACGTTCGGGGTGGATCAGATTCGCTATTTCCTGATGCGCGAGATCCCGTTCGGCCAGGACGGCAGCTACAGCGACGAGTCGATCATCACCCGGATCAACACCGACCTGGCCAACGAGTTGGGCAACCTGGCCCAGCGGTCGCTGTCCATGGTCGCCAAGAACCTGGGTGGCGCGGTGCCCGCACCCGGCGAGTTCAGCAGCGCCGACATCGAGTTGCTGGCCACCGCCGACGGCCTGCTGGAGCGGGTGCGCGCGCATTTCGACGTCCAAGCGATGCACCTTGCGCTGGAAGCGATTTGGCTGATGCTGGGTGATGCGAACAAGTATTTCTCGGCCCAGCAGCCGTGGGTGCTGCGCAAGAGCGAGTCCGAGTCCGACCAGGACCGGTTCCGCACGACGCTCTATGTCACCTGCGAGGTGGTCCGCATCGCTGCGCTCTTGGTCGCCCCGGTGATGCCCGAATCGTCGGCCAAGTTGCTGGATCTGCTCGGCCAGACCGATGACCAGCGGTCATTCACGGCCATCGAGACACGGCTGGCCCCCGGCACCGCGTTGCCGCCACCGACCGGAGTGTTCCCCCGGTATCAGCCGCCTAGCGAAGGCGAATGAAGTTAATTTTCGTCGTAGGCCATAATCTTGAGCGTGGAGCGAAGACGGAATCGGCAAATCAGCCAATCGCCGATGACCACCCTCAAGCAGCTACCTGCTCTCGTGGTGCTGGAACGGATCCCGGTTCCGGTCCTCGCAGTCGCCGACGACGGCAGCATCCTGTTCACCAACACCGCTTTCGCCCAGATGGTGGGCAGCGAACCCGAAGAAGTGCTGGCGCTGCGGTTCGACGAGATCTTCCATCAGGCGCCGGAATCGGAATCGTCCCTGCTGTCCTTCGTCCATGCCCTGGCCAACATGGTGGTGGAACTGGCACACAAGGACGGTTCGGTGGTGCGCGCCCTGATGAGTCGCTCGGCCGTGCGGCGTGCCGACGACAGGTTCGCGCTGGCGGCTTTCCAGGATCTGACCGAACAGCTGTGGGAAGAAGAGCGCTGACCCGGCAGTGACGTATGTCACATGACGTTTGAGTAGGGCGACAGCGGGAACCTTGATCTGGCCGTCAAGGCATAGGTCGTGCGCGCGCAAGTCTGAGATCTCGGAATCCCGCCCCGTAGCCGCGCCGGAATCGTTGAATACCCAAAGTCATGCTCTAGGCTTTTGTTGATACTTGCAGTATGGTTTTACGGGTGATCACCACTCGCAGGGATCTGGAGTCGTATCTAGCAGCGGATTTGCAGGCGCAAGGGTTGGAGCGCTGGCGGCTTCACTACCGGCTCCGGCACCGCGCGCCATACTTTCAGCGAGTGCTGCGCAAGACGGAATACTGGACGAACACCGCCCGGACACCCTTCGGCCACCTCGTCGCCTGTTACCTGCGGCTACGGCTGAAATTCCTGACCGAGAAGTTCGGAATCGGGATCTCCCCGAACTGTTTCGGACCGGGCCTGTCGGTCGCGCATATCGGCTGGGTTCACGTGCATCACCGGGCGAAAATCGGCGCGAACTGCCGGATCCACCAAGGTGTCACGATCGGCGAAGGACGTACGGGCGAGTACCCCACGATCGGCGACGACGTCTATATCTTCCCCGGCGCGATGGTGATCGGAGTCGACGTCGGTGACCGCGTCGGCATCTACGCCGGCGCCGTGGTGACCAAACCGGTGCCCGACGACGTCGACGTCGCCGGCGTTCCGGCCCGGATCATCAGGGACCGCCGCCCCAGTCAGGTTGCGAGCGCGGCGAGTTAGCTGGTTTCCGGCAGGGCGACGACGCGACCTTCCGGCGCGGCGGGCGGGGTGCTGCGCATCGCCTCCCGAGCCAGGAACTGCCGGAAATAGGGCAGCGAGGCTTCCGACGCGACACCGGGCAGCAGCAGCATCCAGATCTGGCTCAATCGAGCGTTGAGCTCTCCGATCAGGCCTTCGTTGCTGCGGCTGCGCGACATCGCGATGGACAGCAACCGCGTACCGACCATGGCCCCGACGATCGTTTCGCTGAGTGCGCCCGGGTCGACGTCTTCGCGTAGGTCACCTTCGCTGATCGCCCGAGCGGCCTGAGTCGCCATTTCTGCCACCCAGCTCGCAGAACATCGGGCCGCCGCGTCGTTGTACCCGCTCAGGGCCGCGACCAGCTGTTCGGCCGCCCGGGCCGTCTTGTCGGAGCTGAGCACGTGAGCGATCGCGAACGTGCCGTGGATCATGTTCTCCAGCGCGGGGGATGCCGATCCGCAGACATTGCGAAAAGCGCCGAGCAGCACCGCCGCACCCTCGTCGATGATGTCGGAGGCCAGCGCTTCCTTGGAGTCGAAGTGGTGGTAGAGGGCACCTTTGGTCATGCCCGTCCGCTCGATGATCGTGCCCCAACCGGCGGCCGCGTAGCCGACTTCGCTGAACACGTCGATCGCGGCGTCGAGGATCTTTCGCCGCGTCACCTCGGAACGAACCTGGCGCGCCATTGCGCTGCCCTCCCAATGATGTCGATCCGGTTTAGGCGCCGGACCTGCACGTTCTATTTTTCCTGGTCAGCCGGTAAATACTAACAGCCGCCGCCACGCCGTTCTTGATCGCGCGTCCCAGATGGGACCGATCAGTCCTTGGCAGCCGGGGCGGCGGTGGCCGAAATCGCGAGCGCGGTACGCCGTCTGACGAATTGAGTGAAATATTCGGTGCGGTCCGGTTCCAGGATTCCGGCCAGCACCAGCATGCAGTTGCATTCCAGATCGAGCAGGTACTGGCGCGGATCGTCGAGATCACTGGTCTGGCGCAGGCCCATGTACATCGACACGACGAGCCGCCCGACGTCGCGTGGCTGCCAGCGTGCCGAGACATCTCCCTCGGCGATGGCCCGCTCGGCGGCGTCGGCCAGCATGTCGATCCACCCGCTCAGCAGCTGCTTCTGCAGGCCCTCGGTCCGTCCGACCGACTCGATCAGGTGGGAAGCGGCCCTGGCCACGTCCTTGGTCATGTCTTTCACGGCAGCCAGATAGCAGAAGTCGATCAGGGTTTCCAGGCCGGAGAGCTGCCGTGCCAGCAGATCGTCGACCGAAGCCCGGCCCTCGAGCGTGTGCTGGTTGATGATGGCCACCGCCAGCGCGTGCTTGGAGCGGAAATGAAAGTACATCGCGCCTTTGGTCAGCTCGGCCTCGGCGAGGATGTCGTCCAGCCCGACATCGTGGTACGGACGGCGGGCGAACTGGTGTGCTGCGGCGCGCAGAATCTGTTGGCGGGTGGTGTCTGCTCGTCCGTCGGTCTGTTCAGTCGTCATCTGACCCCGGTTGACGACACGCGGAGACTACGCGGCCGGCGCCGCTGAGCGTCACTTGCACCATCACGATGCCTTCCTCGAGCAGGACGTCCGGTTCGTGAGCCGAACGTACCCGGCGGGCTTGTCTCCGGCGGCCTGGGGCGCCACTTGCGAGGTTAGCAGTCTGGGTCCCTCACAACGTGGCGTACGCCACAAAAGATTGCATATTCGCTCCATAAATACTGAAGGTCAGTTGCAGACCTTCACATCGTCCCAAAAGTATGTATAGTCAGGTTTCAACAAGCTATTGGTTTGGGAACATGTTCCTAGCCGCACCAGCCGGCCACCGGAATCAAGCTCTGCATGAGGAGAGTCGCATGTCGTTCGTGACCACACACCCAGACGCCTTGACGGCTTCGGCCTCCACCCTGCAGGGCATCGGCTCGGCCGTCAGCACGAGCAGCACCGCCGCGGCCGTGCCGACGACCGCCCTGGCGCCCGCTGCCGCGGACGAGGTCTCCGCGCTCACCGCGATCCAGTTCGCCGCGCACGGCCAGCTGTACCAGGCCGTAAGTGCGCAGGCCGCCGAGATACACCAGATGTTCGTGCAGACCTTGCAGGTCAGCGCGGGTTCTTACGCCGCCACCGAAGCTGCCAACGCGGCCGCGGCGGGTTGACGAATCGGGGATACGGGGGGTTACGGCATGGATTTCGGCGCACTGCCACCAGAGATCAACTCTGCCCGGATGTATGCCGGCGCAGGGGCGGGACCATTGCTGGCCGCGTCCGTTGCGTGGGACGAGTTGGCTGCTGAACTGCAATCGGCCGCGTCGGCATATTCGTCGGTGATCACGGGCATGACCAGCGGCCCGTGGCTGGGTCCCGCGGCAATCGGCGCAGCGTCGGCCGCCACGCCGTATGCGGTGTGGATGGAAGCCACGGCCGCCCAGGCCGAGGCCGCGGCCGGCCAGGCCCGCGCCGCAGTCGGGGCCTACGAGGCCGCCTACTCGATGACGGTCCCACCGATGGTGATCGCGGCCAATCGGGTATTGCTGGCCACGCTGGTCGCGACCAATTTCTTCGGTCAGAACTCGCCGGCGATCGCAGCCACCGAAGCCCACTACAGCGAGATGTGGGCCCAGGACGCGCTGGCGATGTACAGCTATGCGGCCGGTTCGGCTGCGGCTAGCACTCTGACACCGTTCGAGGCGCCGCCGCAGGTCACCGATGCCGCCGGAGTGGCCGCTCAGGCCACCGCGGTTTCGGAAGCCACCGGTGAGACCGCGGCCACCCAAACCACACTCGCCTCGCTGGTCAATGGGATGCCCACGACGTTGCAGAGCATGGCGGTTCCGGCGTCACTGAGCTCCGCCGCGCCGGGCGCCGCTTTGCCCATCGGCACCACCATGTCCAGCGGCGACATGTCCAACTACCTGAACATGGCCGTCATGCCCCTGTTCGCGCTGAGCAGCCTGCTGGGCATCGCCCAGAGCATGCAAGGCCTGTCGCAGGTCGGCGCGGTCGCGGCGGAAGCAGCCGAAGGCATGGCCGAAGCCGCCGCCGTCGGCGGCGCGGAGGCAGTTGGTGCAGGTGCATTGGGCGCCATGGGCCAGGCGGCGAGCCTGGGCTCGTTGTCGGTGCCGCCGGCCTGGACCAGCGTGATCCCCACCGCTCATCTGGCCGGCATCAGCTCGGCACTTCCGGGCGGGAACGGCGCCGCGCTGGGGGCGGTCCCGCCGAGCTTGCTGGGCGGGATGCCGCGCGGTGCCGCGGCGGCCGGCCCGGCTGCCGGTCCTCGATACGGACTGGTTCCCACGGTGATGGCCCAGCCGCCGTCGGCCGGATACGGCGCCGTCCTCTGACCCCGGATCTGACGACGATGTCGCATCACCGCGATCTCGGTTCAGTACGAGGTACCCGCCTCAGTAGGACCGCGACCTACCGATCTGCGCCATTGTAGACGATCAGAAACCTCACAACTGCATCGCCGTACTTTAAGTCATCGTTTCAGCTTTAAATCATCACATTAGTATGTAATAATCAGGATAGAAGGTGGTTGGGTATGTATGTTCTTCCGACCGCCCGGTGCGGAGCTGCACGGAGCTCAGTCCGGGCAAGTGAGAACTCTGCCCTCGGCCCGAAGGGGGCATGGAAATGAAGGTCGTACTCTTCTGCGGCGGCTACGGCATGCGGATGCGCAGCGCGGACGGCGATCTCGTCCCCAAGCCGTTGCAGATGGTGGGTCCCCGCCCACTCCTGTGGCACGTGATGCGCTACTACGCCCATTACGGCCACACCGAGTTCATCCTGTGCCTCGGCTACGGCCAGGCGATGGTCAAAGACTTCTTCGTCAACTACCGCGAGACCGAGTCCAACGACTTCGTGATGCGCGGCGGCAAGGTCGAGCTGCTCGACACCGACATGTCGGACTGGACCATCACCTTCGTCGACACCGGCCTGGAGTCGCCGATCGGCGAGCGCCTGCGCCGGGTCCGGCAGTACCTCGGTGACGACGAGTACTTCCTGGCCAACTACGCCGACGTGCTCACCGACGCTCCGCTGGACACGATGATCGACCGCTTCCACGAGACCGGTGCTGCGGCCTCGATGCTGGTCGTCCCCCCGCAGTCGTCGTTCCACTGCGTCGACGTCAGCACCGACGGCGACATCAAGGAGATCGCGCCGATCGCCAAGTTCCCGATCTGGGTGAACGGCGGATACTTCGTGCTGCGCCAGGACGTCATCGACCTGATCCCGGAAAACGGCGACCTGGTGGGCGATGCGTGCATGACGCTGGCGGGCACCGGCCGGCTGCTCGGTTACCAGCACGACGGCTTCTGGAAGCCGGCCGACACGTTCAAGGAGCGCGCCGAACTCGACGCCGACTACAACAAGGGCATCCGTCCCTGGGCGGTCTGGGAAGCATGACCCCACTGACGCTCGGGTCGGGGGACGGCGTCGGTTCGGTCGCCGTCGTCGGAGCGCACTGCGACGACATCGCCATCGGAGCCGGCGGCACGTTGATGCAGTTGGAGCGCGCCAATCCCGGTCTGGTCATCCACGCGCTGGTGCTGACCGGCGCGGGCACCGACCGCGAGATCGAGGAAAAGGGCGCTCTCGCGGCGTTCTTCCCGAACGCCGACGTGCGGCTGACCGTCGCGGACCTGCCCGACGGCCGGCTTCCTGAGCACTGGGGAACGGTCAAGCGGCACCTCGCCGAGTTCCGGCGCAGCTGCGAACCAGACCTCGTGCTGGGACCGCAGCGCAACGACTACCACCAGGATCACCGGTTGCTCGCCAAGCTGCTGCCCACCGAGTTCCGCGCGCACCTGGTGCTGGGCTACGAGATCCTCAAGTGGGAGTCTGATCTGCCCAATCCCGCACTCTACGTGCCGATTTCAGACGAGCTGGCACACCACAAGGCCCGACTGCTCGCCCAGTGCTACCCGTCGCAGACCGGCCGGGACTGGTTCGACGACGAGACATTCCTCGGGTTGATGCGGATCCGCGGCGTGCAATGCCGCGCCCGCTACGCCGAGGCGTTCGTCACCGAAAAGGCCGTACTGCACCTCCCGGCGGGGACGCCGCGCGCGTAGCAAGCGCCACACACGAATCCGACAATGCGAACCAGCAAAGGGGACAAGAGATCCGCATGAAGTACACACCCACCACTGTCGCGGGCGTGACGATCGTTGACATCGAACCGCACCGCGACCACCGCGGGTTCTTTTCGCGGGTCTTCTGTGCGGACGAGTTCTCCCAGCACGGTTTGATCGCGGATGTCTCCCAGACGAGTATCTGCTTCAACCAGACCCGCGGCACGGTGCGCGGTCTGCACCGCCAGCTGCCGCCACACGCCGAAGCGAAACTGGTGCGCTGCATCCGCGGCGCCATCGCCGACGTCGCGGTGGACGTGCGCCCCGAGTCGCCGACGTACGGCAAGCACGTGATGGTCGAGCTGAGCGCCGAGAATCACCGCGCATTGTTCCTGCCGCCGTATGTCGCGCACGGGTTTCAGACGCTGACCGACGACACCGAGATCATCTACCAGATCAGCGGACCGTACGTGCCGGTCAGCGAACAGAACTTCCGTTGGAACGAACCGGAATTCGGCATCGAATGGCCGCTGCCGGTGACGGTCATCTCCGAAAAGGATGCCAGCTGGCCCCTGTTGGCGACTCCGCTGTCACCGTCCCAGAGCGAGGCGTCATGATCTGCCGGCGCGCAAAGTCGTCGGGCTAGGTCGATCATGGCCCAGGACACACTCTCTCCGGCCGCTGTGCGGATGGTTGTCAGCGGCAGCATCGTCGAGCGCTGCGAAACCGACGAGGTGCTGTCGATCATTGCCACGCGCCTCGACTTGCAGTCCGGTCGCGGCCTGGCGGTGGGTTCGGTCAACCTGGACCACCTGCATCACTTCCGCAAACTGGGCGCCGCCCCAACCGGATTGGTGGAATGGCTGCTATTGGCCGACGGCATGCCGATCGCCTGGCGCGGCCAACTGCTGACCGCACAACCGTGGCCCCGGGTCACCGGCGCCGACCTGCTGCCGGCAGTGCTGGCGCTGGCCGAAGCCGGCGGACATCGGGTCGGCTTCTTCGGCGGCACCGACCAGACCCACCAGCGGCTGGCCGAGCACCTGAGGGCCAACTATCCCGCGCTGGTCGTCTCGGGCATGTGGGCGCCAGACGCCGAGGACATCGAATCACGTTCGGCGGCTGCGTGTTCGGCGATCCGCGCCGCGCGCACCGACATCCTGATCGTCAGCCTGGGCAAGCCGCGCCAGGAGCGCTGGGTCGACGAACACGGGCACGCAACGGGCGCAAAGGTTTTCCTGCCCTCCGGGGGCGCCATCGACTTCCTGGCCGGCACCACCAGCCGCGCACCGCAGTGGATGCAGCGGTCCGGGCTGGAGTGGCTGTACCGGTTGACCCGTGAACCGCGCCGCCTGGCCCGCCGCTACCTGGTGCAAGGCCCGGTCGCGCTGCTGCGCGCCGCACGTGCCCAGCTGATCTGCTACCCCGGCGTCCACTACGTCGCCGCACCCAGCCGTCAACATGTCGGAACCCCGGGCGCCGCAACCGAAGCGGTGCCCGCATGACCGAGGGAGCGGCCAGTATGACTGCCACACTGCACGCCCGCACCGGCCTGTCGCCCGTCATCTCGCTGCCCGCCCGGCAGGGCGTCAGCGCCATCCCGCGCTGGCAACAGCAATACTCGGCGCGGTTGCGCATCACCGACTCGGTCATCGTCTGCGCGTCGATCATGCTCGCGCAGTTCGTCCGCTTCGGTGACTCGCCGAACATGTCGGGTTACCCGGGTCCGGTGATGACGCTGTTCTCGTGCCTGTTCGCGGCGTTGTGGCTCTCCTCGATCGCGGTGTTCCACACCCGTTCGCCCCGCATCATCGGTGCCGGAATCGACGAGTACCGGCGCATCGCGAGCGCCTCGTTCTCGGTGTTCGGCATCATCGCGATGGTCACCCTGCTCGCCAAGATCGACCTGGCCCGTGGGTATCTGGCGGTCGCGCTGCCGGTCGGCACGCTCGGGCTGCTGGCCAGTCGTAACCTGTGGCGCAAGTATGTGTGGCGCAGGCGTGCCAAGGGCCAGTATCAGACGATGGTGCTGGCCATCGGCGACCGGTCCGGGGTGGCGCATCTGGCGCACGAACTGATCCGAAACCCGCGAGACGGTTATGTGGTTGTCGGCGTGTGCATTCCCGGATACGGCCCGCAGCGCGGCGAGATGCTCAAGGTAGGCGGCCGGGAGATTCCGATCCTCGGTGACGAGTCCGGCGCGGTGTCCGCCATCGGCGACTGCGGTGCTGACACCGTCGCAGTCACCCGCACCGAGCATTTCGGGGTGCACGGTATCCGCGATTTGATGTGGCGGCTGGAGACGATGGACGTCGACCTGGTGGTGTCGCCGGGCGTGATGGATGTCGCCGGAGCACGCCTGACCGTGCGACCCATCGCCGGATTCCCGCTGCTGCACGTGGACAAGCCGCAATACGAAGGGACGCAACGCCTCCAGAAGCGCGCGTTCGACTTCTGCTTCGCCCTGGCCGCGCTGCTGGCGACGGCACCGGTACTGCTGGTGGCCGCCGTTGCGATCAAGCTGACCGGCAAGGGACCCATCTTCTACCGCGCCGAACGCATCGGGCTGGACGGCCAACCGTTCACCATGCTGAAGTTCCGCACCATGGTCGACGGCGCCGACAAGCAGATCGAACACCTGCTGCCGTTGAACCAGGGCGCCGGCATGTTGTTCAAGATCCACCAGGATCCGCGTGTCACCTCCGTCGGGAAGATCCTGCGGCGCTACAGCATTGACGAACTGCCGCAGTTCATCAACGTACTCAAGCAGGACATGAGTGTCGTCGGCCCTCGGCCGCCGCTGCGCCGCGAGGTGGAGAACTACGACGGCCAGGTCAAGCGGCGACTGCTGGTGAAACCGGGTGTGACCGGTCTGTGGCAGGTCAGCGGCCGCTCCGACCTCTCCTGGGAGGACTCGGTCCGGCTCGACCTCTCCTATGTCGACAACTGGTCGATGGCCGGTGACCTGGTTATCATCGCCCGGACGCTACGGGCCGTGCTGGCCAGTGACGGAGCCTATTAATGAAGGGTGGCACCGTGATTGAGCCGACGGCTCATCAGGTTACCGAACAGCCGATGGAGCCGCAGGCGCTTTCGGCGACGCCCGACGTGCCGCAGTCGCGGATTGCGCATGCCATCTCGGTCCAGTTGATCTGCCGGGTGCTGGGGATGATGGCTTCGGTGGTGTCGGTCGCGATGACGGCCCGCTACCTGGGTCCGGGCCGGTACGGGCAGCTGATGGTCGCGGTCGCCTTCATCGGAATGTGGACCAGCATGACCGATCTCGGCATCAGCACCGTGATCGTGCGCCGTGTCACCTCCGGCCGCGGTGAGCTGGAGCGGCTGGTTCGCGTCAACAGCGGTCTGTCCCTGGTGTATTGCGTGCCGCTGGCGGTGCTGGCGGCGGTCACCGGATGGCTCATCTACCGTGACGCCGACGTGCGCGTGATGCTGGTGGTGTTGTCCGGCCAGCTGCTGATGCTGACGATGCGAACCCGGTTCGAACCGGTGTTCCTTTCCACCGTGCGCTTTTCGGCGGTCGCCGTCTCGGATGTCGCGGGGCGGCTCGGCACGCTGGCGATGGTGAGTTCGTTGGTGGCCACGCACTCCGACGTGGTCTGGTTCGCCGTGGCCCAGCTCATCCCGCCGGTGGTGCAACTGGTGATCCAGGGCGTGGCGGCCGCGCGGCACATCTCGGTGCGTCCGGTCTTCTCGGTCCGCGAGTCCGTCGACTTGTTGCGGGAAAGCCTGCCGCTGATGGGCGTTGCGGTGATCGGCATCCTGTACTGGCGCGCGGACGGGGTGATCCTGTCGTTGCTGAGCACGCACGCCGAGGTCGGGGTGTACGGGCTGGCCTACGTGATCGCGTTCAACACCGAGGCGTTGTCGATCTTCTTCCAGAAGTCGACGTTGTCGACGGCCACCGCGCTGTATTCCCGCGATGTCGATGGCTATGTCGCTTTCCTGCGCCGCAGCGTCGAGTTCATGAGCTTCATCGCGGTCCCGGTTGCGGTGGTCGGGACATTGCTGGCCGGGCCCATGATCGAGCTGTTCGGCGACCGGGACTTCGTCAGTCGCGGCGCACCGACGTTGGCGCTGCTGCTGATCGCCGCGGCGTTGCGGTTCGTCACCGGAACCCTCGGCCAGGGCCTGTTCGCCTGCCATGAACAGCAGTTCTTCTTCCGCCTTTTCGTGGCGACGCTGGTCGTCAACGTGGCGCTCAATCTCGGTCTGGACGGGCACTTCGGCGCCGTCGGCGCCGGCATCGCGCTGGTGTGCACCGAGCTGTTCGGACTGGTGCTGGCCAGCTGGCGGTTACGCCGACATTGCGGCTACCGCACCCCGGTGGGTTTCCTGATTCGGCTGCTGGTTCCGATGGGAGCCAGTGTCGTTGTGGTGCTGCTGCTTTCGGGTTACCACGTGGTGCTGGTGTTGGCCGCCGCCGCGGTGACATACCTGGCCGTCAACATGCTGAGCGGCCCCGTCAACTGGTCGATGTTGACCTCGTTGTTCCACAAGCAGGTGACCCCATGACGACCGAACTGGACCGCGCGTATCTCAAACGCCCGTCGGAAGCTGCCACTCCCCTGTCGTCCGATCGGCCGCTCTCGGCGCTGATCGTCACCTACAAAAGCCACGACCTGGTGGAGCAGTGCCTGGCCGGCCTCGCCGAGCATGCCCCGGAGCTGCCGGTCTACGTCTACGAGAACAGCGGCGACGAGTACCCGGGTCGTGAGGAGTTGGCCGCCCGCCATCCCGACGTGCACTGGGTACTGGGCAAGGTGAATCTCGGCTTCGGGGCGGCCTTCAACGCGCTGGTGGAGCACACCCCCCACGACACCGATCTGCTGCTGCTCAACGCCGACACCCGCCTGACGGGACCGCTGACGCGCACTCGGGAGCTGCTTCGCCAGCCCGGTGTCGCGGCGGTGTCGCCGCTGATCCAGGACTCGGGTGCGCCCGGTCCGCAACGCTGGGACATCGCGACGCGCCGCCGTACCCTGACCCGCGCTCTGGTGGCCGCGGCCGGCTACTCCGACAAGTTGCGGGGCACGCCCGTCTCGCACCTGTATCGCGAACAGCCCGCCGAATCAGAGAGCATCGACGGCTACGTGGCGGGCATCTGCCTGGCCATCAACCGCGCCGCCTGGAACCAGATCGGCGGGTTCGACGAGGAGTTCTTCCTCTACGGCGAGGAGACCGACTGGCAGGAACGCGCCAGCGCAGCCGGATGGGGCATCCTGCTCGCCGACGAACTCGACGTCGAACACGGCAATCCGGCCGCAACGCAAAGCCCCCGCGAATCCGTCTCCGCGCACGGTGCAGAGGTGTCGGCCGTGGAGCGCTTCCGCAATCGGGATTTGTTGCGCGCCAACATCGCATTGCTGCTCGAACGCGGCGACAGCGTTCATCACGCGGACTTCTATCTGGCCGCCACCTCGATGCTGGAGCGGGTGCAACGCTCCAAGCGTGAGGTGCGCAAGCGGGCTATCTCCGCGCGACGCACCGCCAAACCGTCCATCGTGATCACCACCAACCGCCTGGTCTACGGCGGCGCCGAACGGCAAAAGGCGCTACTGGCAGCCGAATTGGACCGGCGCGGCTATCCGGTCACCATCGTCTGTATGCAACGGTTCGGCCCGCTGATCAAGGAGATCCCGCACAGTGTGCGGGTGGTGCGGCAACCGTGGTGGGCGCCGATGGTCGACCTGCCCGCCGGTCCGGCGGTGCTGATCAGTGGCGACACCAACACCGAGACCGGATTCGCGTCGCTCTGGCGTGCCGGTTCCCGAGACCGGCGCTGGCTGGTCGCCCCGCACGTCCCGCCGGAGAACGACCGGCCCATCTACTCGCGCCCGCTGGCGGCGGCGATGAATCGCGCCGACGGCTTCATCGTGCTGGCACAACGGCATTGGGACATGCTGACCCCGCAGCACAAGCTGACCGGGCAGCCGTTCGTCGCCCCCAACGGCGTCGAGGTGACAGGTGAATTCGCTGGGCAGGTCCGCACCCCGGGAGAGCCGCCGCACCTGGTGATGTTGTCGCGCATCGTCGAACACAAGAACCCCCATCTGCTCATCGAGGCGCTCGGTGAACTGGCCGACCTGCCTTGGCGCCTTTCGATTTTCGGCGACGGACCCGATCGGGAGAAGCTTGAGCCGCAAACCCCGGAGGCGCTGCGCGACCGCGTGCAGTGGCGCGGGTGGTCGCGTGGGCCGGGTCCCGCGCTCGCCGACGCCGACCTGCTGTGCGTCCCCAGCCGCTCCGAGGCGTTCCCGCTGGTGATCCTGGAAGCCATGGCGCGCGGGGTGCCGGTCGCCGCTTCGGGCATCTGTGCGGTTCCGGAAATGCTGGACTTCGGCAAAGCCGGCTTCGTCGTCGAGCCGGTGACGGTGTCGGCATGGCGGGACCAGCTGGCCGAGATCCTCGCCGCCCCCGAAACCCTGCCAGAGGTCGGACAGCGCGGCTTGGACCGCCTGCGCAGCCACTACACGGTGAAAGCTATGACCGATGCCTACCTCGACGCGATCGACGCGGTCGTGCAACATGACAAAACCCAACGAAACGAGAGCTAGATGATTTGCCGCCTGTGCGATTCGGACCGGATGCTCAGCGTCTTGGACCTGGGCGCGACGCCGCCGTGCGAAAAGATCCTTGCCGCAGACGAACTCGACCTGCCCGAGCCGACGTATCCGCTACACCTGCGGTTGTGCGAGGACTGCCTATTGCTGCAGATCCCCGCACTGATCACGCCCGAGGAGACGTTCACCGAATACGCCTACTACTCCTCGTATTCGGACAGCTGGGTGCAGCACGCCGAGACCTTCGTCGAGGAGACCGCCCAGCGCCTCGGCTTGGGACCCGACTCCTTCATGGTCGAAGTCGCCAGCAACGACGGCTACCTGCTGCAGCACGCGGTCGCCAGGGGCATCCCGTGCCTGGGCATCGAACCGTCACTGAATGTCGGTGCGGCCGCGACCGAGCGCGGTGTGCCGACGGTGTCGGCGTTCCTGGATCAGGAGTTGGCGCGCCGGGTGCGCGACGAACACGGCCCGGCGAATCTGGTGGTCGCCAACAACGTCTACGCGCACATCCCCGACCTGCGCGGCTTCACCCAGTCGCTGCGCGGGCTGCTCGCTGACGACGGCTGGCTGAGCATCGAGGTGCACCATGCGCTGAACCTGGTGTCCCTCGGCCAGTTCGACACGATCTACCACGAGCACTTCCAGTACTACACCCTGTTCTCCGCGCAGAACGCGCTTGCCAGCGCGGGATTGGCGGTGGTCGACGTCGAACTGCTGCCCACCCACGGCGGTTCGATCCGCGTGTGGGCCCGGCCGATCCAGGTGGCCGGGGCGCCGACCGAGCGGGTCGACAAGATCCTGCGCATCGAGGAGGCAGCCGGATTGCACCGCCCCGAGGGGTACCTGCAGTTGCGGCAACGGACCGAGCAGATCCGCCACGACCTGTTGCGTTTCCTGCTGCAGTGCCGCGCCGAGGGCAAGCGGGTGGTGGGCTACGGCGCACCGGGCAAGGGCAACACGCTGCTCAACTACTGCGGCATCCGCACCGACCTGCTGGAGTACACCGTCGACCGAAACCCCTACAAACACGGCCATTTCACACCGGGCACCCGGATCCCGATTTACGAGCCGGAGCAGATCGCCAAGGACCGGCCCGATGTGGTGCTGGTGCTGCCATGGAACCTCGAAGCAGAACTCACCGAGCAGCTCAGCTACGTCTCGGAGTGGGGCGGCGAGATCGTCTACCCCCTCCCGACCCTGCACATGGCGACCGACGTGAGTTCGCGCAGTGCCGTACTCCAATGAGTGCCTGCCGAGGGTGCGGCGAGGCTGACCTGACCCGGGTACTGGACTTGGGGGATGTGCCTGCGGCCGATCACTTTCCGCGGCTCGACGAGCCGGTGAGTCCGCAGGAGACCGGGCATGCACTGGCGATGGATTTGTGCAACCGCTGCTTCCTGGTGCAACTCGCCGACGACGACACCGTCACCGAGGAACCGCGCGCCATCGAACCGCAGGCACTGCGTGACCAGGCCGCCGACGCGGTGCAGCGGGTGTCGGAATCAGGTTGGTTGCGCGGCAGCACCGTTCGCGAGTTCGGCAGTCCGCACGGCGGCACCTGGTTGCCGTTGCTGGCCGAGCGCGGCTATTCCGAAGCCGAGGTCGCCGATCTGGTGCTCGACTCCTTCGGCGTCATGCACGAGGCCGACCAGCGGGCAGGTTTCCAGTTGCGCGCGAAGGTGACCGCACCGGACGGGGTGTTGCTGGTGCAGTTCCCGTCGCTGATGGCGATGGTGACCCAGGGGCAATGGAATTCGTTGCGCCATGGTCACTTCGGGTACTACTCGCTGACCGCGATGATGAAGCTGCTGCAGTCCGTCGGGATGAGCGTGACCACCGCCTGGGAGTTCGACCTCTACGGTGGCACTTTCCTGGTGGCCGCGGTGCATGGTGATGCCGAGCACGACGAGCGCGTCACCGCGATCTTGGCCCGGGAGCAGGCTTTCGGCGTGACGAACCCGGTTGTGCTGCAGAGTCTGCAGCAGGCGGTGGACAGCCACGCCGCGCAGTTGCGCGACTGGCTGGTGGCGCAGGCGGATCAGGGACACACGGTCTACGGGTACGCCGCCGGTTCGCGGGTGCCGGCGTTGTTCAACATCGCCAAGATCGATCGGCAACTGGTGCGGGTCGTCGCCGACGGATCACCGGCCAAGCAGGGACGACGCCTGCCCGGCACGGACATCGAGATCATCTCCCCCGAACAGTTGCTGGCCGCCGATCCCGATCGAGTTCTGCTGACGTTGCCCGATCTGTACGACGAGTTGCAGCAGACGTACCCCCAATTCGACGGACGGTGGTGGGTGGATCGCGGCCCGCGGGTGGACCGGTAGGTGTCGTGAATTCGCCTCGGATACTGTGGCTTTCGCCGTGGCTGCGGCCATTGGCGCGCGTGCAGGCTGAGGCGCTGCGCCGCGGCGGCGCCGAGGTGCTCTTGGTGACCTCCGACCAGCACCCGGAGTCTGATGCCGCGCGCGACTACGAGCTGGTGCTCGATCCGCGGTTTCGCACCGCTTCGACCTGGCCGGGTAGCGCTGCCGCGTGGCGTCGTATCCGTTCGTACCGGCCGGACGTCGTAATCACCGAACTGGTGCGCGATCCCCGCTGGATCGCGTTGGCGGGCCGGGTTCCCCGGATACAGCTGGTGCACGACGACCGTCCCCACGACGCCGCCGAACAGCGGCCGTCCTACGAACTGGCGGTGTTCGACCGCTGGGGCGCCAGGTCTGCGGCCACCGTCGCTTACAGCGACTATGTCGCTGCGGGTATTGCCGACCGGCGCGACGTTGCCGGCACGCCGGTGCATGTGGTGCCACTCACCAGCGACCTCGACCCTGGTTCGGTTCCAGCGTTCGTCGGTGCCGGTGACCGCCGCGACTTCGTGATGATCGGCCGGCTGAACCCGTACAAGAACGCGGACGTGGTGCTGGCGGCGTGGCAGCGGCACGTCGACGGAAACGGTTGGCGCGGCGACAATCTGGTGCTGATCGGAGACGGGTCGATCGACGAGGCGAACCTGCCGCCGCACACCCGGTGGAGCTCGGGGCGTTACCGCTACGCCGACATGCTGGGCACGCTGGCCGCTGCCAAGGGCTCGGTCGCCCACTACCGGCGCGCCTCGCAAAGCGGGGTGCAGGTGCTCTCCATGCAACTGGGCGTGATGCCGATCGTGTCCACGGCGGGCGGCCTGCCCGAGTACCAGCCCGCCGAGTGTCCCCCAGTTGGTGTCGACGATATCGCCGCCCTTGCAGCCACTTTCGACTCGCTAGCGGATCCGGCTGTCGCGGCGCGGCAGGGGGCGGTCGCAGCCCGGCACTACGCGCAGCGCTTCAGCGCCGAGCATGCCGCCGACGGGCTGCTGCAGGTGATCGACGAGGTATGCGTCGGTCCCCGCGTCGGCATCTCGCCAACCCGCTGACTCAAGCGGGTTCGTCGTCGTCGGGTTTGAGTGGTTTTTCGGGGTGGTGCATGCAGTTGACGTAGGGGCGGCCGTGGTCGAGATGTTTGGGCGAGATCCATTCGGTGTGGCCGTGGGCGTTCTTGCAGGTGGTGTATTTGCGTAGTTCGACCATGCGATTATGCGGTCCGCAGGCCAGGGTCAGCTCATCGATGTGCGTGCGGCGCTTGGCGAACCAGCCCTCCAGATGATGGACCTGGGTCCAGTAGCCCTTGACCGTACAACCCGGGCAGGTGCAACCACGCTCCTTGGACAACAGCACCAGCCGCTGCTCGGGGGAAGCGATCCGCTTGCCGTGATAGAGGGCCTTGGTTTTGTCCTTGTCGAACACCGCCAAATATTGATAAGCGTGGCTGGCCTGGGCGAGCACATCGGCCATCGGCAACAAGGTGCCTCCGGCGGTCAGCCCGTGCCCGGCGCCGGCTTCGAGTTCAGCCAGGGTGGTGGTGATCACGATGCAGGTCGGCAACCCGTGATGGCGACCCAGCTTTTTCGACATCAACAACGCGCGCAGCGCGGCCAGCAGCCCGTCGTGGTTGCGTTGCTCGGCACTGCGCGCATCACGCTGCACCGCCTCCTGCGGAGCGCGCCCGTCGACGGTCGGGTGCTCATCGGCGGGGTTGCACTTGCCCGGGGCGGCTAGTTTGGCCAGCACCGGTTCCAGGGTGGCCCGAAACTGCGGGGAGATCAGCCCGCTGAGCTTGGACATGCCGTCAGCCTGCTGGCGGCCGATGGTGATGCCGCGTCTGCTGCGGGCCCGCTCGGCCTTGTCGGCTTCGTCGGGCACGAAGTCGCCGTCGGGTTTGAGGCAGTCCTTGAGGACCCGGGCGTATTCGGCCAGCTCGTCGGGGCGAAACCCGGTGCCCACCAACACCAGCTTGGCTTCGGCATCAGCACGGGTGGCCACATCAACCGCCTCGGGCAGCTTCTTGAAGAACTTCTGGACGATCCCCACCTGCTCGCCGCCGAGCAGCCCCTCGCGCTCGGCAGCGGCCACCGCCGGCAACACCGGCTCCAGCGGCTCACCCGTGAGCGCGCGGCGCGGACCCAGATCCGCGGCGTGGGCGATGCGCTGACCGGCCTCGGCCTTGGTGATGCGCAACCGATTCGCCAACGCCTCACGCAACGAACCCCCCAGCTCCCCGGCGGTGGCTTCGGCACCGAGTTGATTGATCAACGCGTGCTGAGGCACCCGCGCCCGACGGATCCCCCGCTCGATGCGGTCCATGATCTCCAGCCGCCGCGAATTGTCCTGCGCATCAAAACTCAACTCGCACAACCGATCCAAAACATCACCATACGCGACGAGGACCTCCTCGATCTCCGCGTACGTGCTGGCCGGCATACCATGATTCTACGAACGGGCACCGACAAGTCTTGGGCTGAAGTGCAAGCAGCACATCCGGATTCAAGCCAATAGCCATGTTCCTCAGCGCAGGAACCCCGACACCAAATCCCGCGACGAGACCGCCACGAAGTCGTGCACATATCCCTTCGGCATCGCGAAGGGATGGAACTCTCCCGAGTTCACCATCGACATCTGGTCGCGTTCCACGTCGAAGTCGGCGATCGGTCGCAGCGCGGTGTCGCTGACGTAGAAAAGCTGATAGCCCAGGTCCTCGATCAGCCCGAACACGTCGGCGATGGGCTGCGACAGATGACGTTGTTCGATTTCGATCAAAATGGCCGGCCGGCACCGACGCAGCATCGCCGAACCGCCACGCAGAACAGACATTTCGTGGCCCTCGACGTCGATCTTGACGAAGTCCACGTCGACGACGGAGCCCAGCACATCGTCCAAGCGCACCAACGGCACGTCGATCTTCCGCACGTCCACGCCTTGCCCGTCGAACCCGTGCGCCAGGCTGCCCTGCGCTGTCACCTGTCGGTTGTGCCGCTCGGGCACCAGCAGTTGCGCTGTCCCGGGTTCGTCGGACGCCGCGACCTGGCTGAAATGGACGTACGGCATCGCCTGGTCGAGTTTGCGCAACATCGGCGCGTTGTCGGGGTGCGGTTCGAAACTGTAGACGCGGCCCGACTTTCCGACCCGCCGTGCCAAGTGATAGGTGAACAGACCCCAGCTGGCGCCCACGTCGACAACCGTTGCACCGTTGGGCGCGAAGTGATCTGCCACGGACATGGCCAGATCCTGGGCCGACCGGCGACGCCACAGCGCTTCGGTCGCCGCGGCCATGGCTCTGCGGCCGAACACCCGTCCGACGTTGCGCACCGTGGCGTATTTCGCCGCCCAGTTGGCGGCGTCGCTGTGCAGCAGGCGGTCTTTGGCTGACAATGTCTCACCTTCCTGTGCGACGGTGCGCACCTCCGCCCAGACCTGATCCAATCGTTGGTACCAACGGTCCAACCCGAAGTCCGCGGCGCGGCGACGGGCCGCCGCGCCCAACTCTGCCCGCAGCGCATCGTCTTTGACCAGTTCGGACAGCGCAGGGGCAATCTGGTCGGGCCGACCGGGTTCGACCGCCAGACCGGTCACCCGGTCGGTGATCGCCTCACCGATGCTGCCTACCAACGTGGTAACCGGCGCCAGACCGTAGGCCATCGCCTCCAGCAGCGCCATCGGCAGGCCCTCGTCGTAGCTCGGCAGCACCAAAATGTGTGCGGCGCTCAGCAAGTCGTCGCGGGCAGCCGGATCCAGCCATCCCGCAACATGAATCGTGTCCGTGAGTCCGGCCGCCGCCACGGCCGCGCGCACCTCGTCCACCTCGCCGTCACCGGCCAGCGTCAGTCGTAGCCGACCGCGAATGTCGGAGTCCAACGCCGCCACCGCGTCGATCAAGTCATAGCTGCCCTTACGCGCACCCAGCCGACCGAGCGAAATAGCTTGCACCACAACGCTATCGGAATGTACGACCGGCCGCTGCGGGATCGGGACGGCGTTGTTGAGCACCCGGATCCGGTCGTCGGCCAGCCCCAACCGCTCGGCATATTCCGAGACGTGCCGCGTGCCCAGCACCAACCACTGATCGGCAACCAGCACCCGCCGCACCACTTGCTGCACCGCCGACGGCAACCCGTCGAACCACCCGCCGAAGTCGTAGCTGTGCGCGTGCACCACGGCAGGCACTTTCGCCAAGCGTGCCGCCGTCAACGGCAACGCTTTGCGCACCACGCTGCCACCGTGTGCCAGATGGACGTGCAGGATGTCGACGCGGTGACGCAGCACAACCCAAGTGGCGCGCAGCATTCCCGACACCCCGACCCAGCGCCGATACCAGAACGAGCCCTCGATGTACGTCGGGACCATGGTGATCTCGACCCGCGAGTCGGGATGAGCTGCCATCAACGTGATCACCGTGGCCATGCCGCCCCGGCTGGCCGCCTGCGCCGGCGCCGGGCCGACCACCAGGACCCGAAGCGGATCGGCCGTCACTGAGCCGCCTTCGCCGCCGGCACCAGGTCGCCCGCGGAATGATCCGGCGAATCCACTTCGCGGCGACCGACTTTCGCGAATGCCAACGCCGCTCCCAACGCGATACCGAGCGTCATCGCGTTGGCCGGGTCCTCCGGCAACGGGTCAATGACGCACATGACCAGTAGCCCGGTGCTGGTTGACGCGGCGATCTTCGCCGGCACCGACGCGCTGCTCAGCGCCCGCACCAACGGTGTCAACGCGAACACCGCAAACGCCGTCATACCAACCGCACCCGACTTGGCCAGCCACCACAGGTAGAAGTTGTGCGCATACGTGGTGCCCAGCGTCTGGGTGAATTCGTTCGGGTCGTCGCCACCGAACGGCAACTGATAGGCATAGCCCAGGCCGTGCCCGAACACCGGCGCGGCCGCAATCGCCTCGTTGAGGTGCCGGTCCTCGGCGAATCGGGCCAGCGTCGAGGGGTCGGTGGTCAGCGCGGTCCCGGTGGACCGGCCCAGCACCCGGTGACTGAACCCGGTGATCTGATTGGCCAACCACACCCCGGCCGACGAATCGCCCAGCAGGAACAGCGCTCCGGGGATCGTCACCGCCAAAATCCCGGCACCGGTCAGCGTCAGTCGCGCGGCCCGGCGCACCGCGGACCAGCCCAAGCTGGCGAAGAACGCGACGATGGCGGCGACCCCCACCGACAGAATCGTGTTGCGGGAGAACGCCAGAACGGCGATCACCAACGCGGGCAGACCCAGCGTCAGGTAGTAGACCGGCTTCACCCGCCCGGCGATCTGCGCCGCGACCAACGTGGTCAACACCGCGATCGCCGGGATCAAGGTAGAGGTGATCACCCGGTTGGCGGCGTCGCCGGTGTCCATCTGCAGGCTCTCGGTCCGGCCGGCCAGCCGGACGCCCCCGGACGATCCCAGGACAGCCATACCCGCCGAAAACCACAGTGTCACGGCCATCGCATGGATCGACAGCACCACGTATTCGCCGTACACGATCACCAGCGCCAGCACGAAGCCGGCGACCATCTCCAACAAAAACGTGGCCTCGCGCACCACCACCGCGGCATTGTGACCCGTCGAAAACCCAACCGCGGCAAAGTAAATCACCGTCAGCGCGAACATCCCCGGCAACAGGTACTCGGACATGCGCAACCGCACAACCGGCAGCACGAAACAGATCGCCAGGATCAGCACCACGTGCGAGGCGTAAATGGACACCGGCCCAATGACTTTGCCGACGTGCAGACCCTGCGGCAGGGCCGCGCAGCCCAGGAACAACGCCAACCCGATCATCAGTTCCGGCTTGGCCCAATAGACGATCAGGAAGAACGTCAGGCCGACCAGCAGGATGCCTTGAGTGGTGTTACGTACCGACAGCGCGCCGTAGACGAAACAGCCGAAAGCGAACAGCGTCAACATAACTGCGGTCACCGCCAGGCGATGACGACTCCGCAGGTACAGGATCACGTCGGTCCACTGACCTTGGCACGGTAGGTCCGGGTGGAAGCCCTGGTATGACGGGCGATCCGCGCGTCGGTCAGCACGGTGCCCACCACGTTGGCTCCGGCGGCGCGCAACGCGCTCAGCGCGTCGGACAGCTCGTCCTCAGTGGTTCGCCCGGCCCGAGCTACCAACACGGTGGCGTCCACCGCGCCGCCGAGCAGACCGGAGTCGGCCGTCGCCAGCACCGGCGGTCCGTCCACGACCGTCCGCTCGAACGTCTTGGCCACGTCCTTGAGCACCTTGTCCAGCACCTCGGGCAGGTAGGCGCTGGTGGGCAGGGTCTCGCGGCGCACCGAACGTGCCGCCAACACGAACAGCTTCGGGATAGACGTCGGCTTGGTCGCCTCCGTCGCGATCTCGGGGTTGGACAACGCATTCGACAGACCCTCGCCCGACTCGACTTTGAGCAGCCCGGCGATCACCGGGCGCCGGGTGTCACCCTCGATGAGCAGCACGTCCTCGCCGAGTTCGGCGAAGGAGCGCGACAGGTTGATCGCCGTCGTCGTGGTCCCCTCGCCACCGAACGGCGCGGTCAGCAACACCCGATTGGCGCCCGGACCCATCGCCCGCAGCAGCCGGGCGCGCAAGCCGCGCACCGCATCGTCGAACGAGATGTCGGTGCCGAATCGCGGCGCATTGCCACGATGCCCCGGCAGCTCGGCCAACGTCGGCAGCCCGGTCAGGTTTTCCAGCTTCGCGCGGTCGCGCACCGTGCGGTCGGCGGCCTCGCGCGTCAGCGCCACCCCGGTCCCCAACAACAATCCGGCGACCAGACCCATCGCCATGTTGCGCACCGGCACCGGCTTCACCGGTTTGTCGGGCACGCCGGGCTGCTCGATGACGGTCGCGCGGGCTTGCGGCAACGGCTGCCCGGTCGGCGATGTCTGCGTCGGCGTCGTCCCGGCTGGAGTCGTGGTCTCGGTCGCCTGGGTGCCGGGCTGCTCCCCGTCCGGCGCCGGAGCCGAAACCGTCTGGGGCGGCGGCGCCGCGGTGGTGGTCGTCACCGGTGCGCCCGGCGCCTTCGGGTCGACCCCGAGCGTGCCGACCATCAGGGTGAACTCGTCGGCGACCGCCTTGGCCAGCTTCGCCGCCCGCTCCGGGTCGGTATCGGTGACGGTGATGGTGAACAACGTGGACTTCGGCGTGAACGCCACCTTGGTCTGGTTGGCCAGGGCGTCGGCGCTGATGGGTAGATGGAATTTGTTGACCGCGCGTTCGGCCACCGCGTGCCCTCCGGCGATCGCCGCGTACGACGACAGCCGTTCCTGGGCGGCCTGCGTGCCCTGGTACACCTGCATCAGGTCGGTCTCACCGGAGAACGACACCAAAACGGTGGCAGTGGACTCGTAGCTTTTCGTCTGAAACGCCGTAATGGCCGCGGCCCCAGCCAAACACGCCAGCACCGCCCCTAGGAACAGCTTCCAGTGCAGCAGGAGAGTCCGAACAAAGGTACGGAAATCCATCCCCCACTAAACCTCCTGAGCGGACGCCAGCCGTATAGCGTCGGTTCTGTCTGCATACCGGCCACAGGCCCGCCGCCGCAAGTGGCTATCTGGTTCGGTCACGAGGCACCGGGCGTGGCGAGGGTCTCGCGGGACACGTCCAGCGTGGCAATCGGGTAGAAACCGAAGTCGTCGCGGCCGTCGCGCGCCAGCCGCATGGGCGGGTAGGTCACCACGTGCGAACCGTTGGGTTTGTGCTGTTGCCACTCCACGGCGGCGCGCAGCGTGTA
The DNA here is from genome assembly GCF_059813095.1 of Mycobacterium sp. NGS22. Classification (NCBI taxonomy): domain Bacteria; kingdom Bacillati; phylum Actinomycetota; class Actinomycetes; order Mycobacteriales; family Mycobacteriaceae; genus Mycobacterium; species Mycobacterium sp. NGS22. Next base: position 22,458 of record NZ_JCALDY010000024.1, on the reverse strand, counting down.
GTGGCCCGGCGGCAACCCTTTGAGGTCGACCTTCACCGTCTCGGTCGCCGAAGCCGGCGGCGGATGGTCGATGCTGCGGTCCCCGGACACGTCCGAAACCAGCGCCTTGAGGTCGACGGTGCCCGGTATCGCGCGCACGGTCTGGCCGCTGAAGTCGACCACGCGGTAACCCGCAACCCACTTCTCGGTGGTAGCGGCCGCGCCGAAATTGGTCCAGTTGACCGCGATCGACGCCACCTGGTCCTGCAGCGACTGCGATCCCGGCCGGGCTTCCACCGAGTACCGGTAACCGGCGGTGGCATTGGCCTGCGCCCACAACACGTACAGCTTGGGGTCCATCGGCGAGGTCGCGTCCTGATCCGGGAAGTTGATGCTCGACGTCATCGAGACGTGGTAGCGGATGACGTCGTGCAGGCCCTTGTCGTAGTAGGCCTGCGGTGAGGTCCCGTTGGGCAACTGACACCACTCGGTGATCACCGGCGCCTTGGCGAGCCGTTCCTTGAGCTTGCCGACCAACGGATCCTGGGTTTGCACGTAGTGCGACGTGCTGGACTCGGCCCAGGTCGGCAGCGGTGCATAGACGCCGAGGCAGTCCGACCGGACACCGACCGGCGCGGCCAGTTTCCTGGTGACATCGTCGGCGAGCAGCTGCCGCACGATCTCGGGATTGTTCGGCGTGACCACCAGCTGGGTGTGCGGGAAGGCACTGACGTTGGCCGCGACCAGCTGCTCGACGGACGCCTTGGTGATGGTCTGGTCCCGGAATTGGCTGTAGTAACCGAGCGCGCCGACGCTCTCGTCGGGCCCGGGACCGGGGGCGTTCAGCGCGTCACGCTGGAACGCCACGTGGTTTTCGCTGAAGTCGCCGTAGCCGGAGAACTCGAAGACGGACAGGCGTTCATCGGTGTCGTAGCGGCGCCCCAACGCGGCCAGCAACTGACCGAAGTCCTGCAGGTAGGTGGGGTCGTTGAAGTTGGGCACCACCTGCGTCACACCGTTCGGCGCGTTCGGGTAGCTGGTGTTGGTGGACGGCTTGGCGCGCTCCCAGTCAGGGATCTCGATGTTGGTGTTGTCCGGGTAGGTCGCGTTGCAGCAGGAGTTGTAGGCCTGGATCCGCAGGGTCAGCCGCATATGCCGCTCGGCCAGCTTGTTCAGCGCGTCGTCGATGACGCTGAAGTCGAACTTGAGATCGTCCGGGGCGCCGGGCGGCAACGTGGCCGGGTCGACGGGCTGCAATTGCCGCCACGTCACCCGCAGGCTGGCGTCATACGATGCCGGCCAGGCGGGATAGCGCTGCTGAGCCGGGCGGCCCTGGGGGAAGAGCGGCTCGAGCAGGTCTTCGTACTGCCCGCGCAGCGGGTTGGGTATCTCCTGGCTGGCCGCCGGGATGGCCGGGCTGACCATCGCCGCCAACGGACCGGGGTCGTTGTGGGTGCGGCTGCAGCCGCCGATGAGCAGCGAAGCGGCCGCGATCAGGACAGACACGCACGCGGCAGCGATTAACGCGAATTTCTTAATCGTTCAAACCAATCTCGAGCTAAATCGCGCCGAGCGTCAGCGCCTCGCGGTCGGCGAGGAACGGCATCGGCATCCAGCGCGCGGACAGCAACGCCTCCATGGCGTTGCCCGGGACGGGGCGCGACAACAGGAATCCCTGCGCCCGGTGGCAGCCGTGCTGCATCAACGTCAGTGCGGCGGCCGGGGTCTCGACGCCTTCGGCGACCAGTTGCAGTCCGAACGCCTCCGCCAGGCCGATGATGGCGCGCACGATGGCCAGGTCGCCGGCGTTGGTGCCCAGGTCGCGGACGAACCCGGTGTCGATCTTGAGCATGTCGACGGGCAACGACTTCAGATGCGACAGCACAGCGTAGCCGGTGCCGAAGTCGTCGATGGCGATCTGCACCCCGACCTCTTTGAGCTCGTGCAGGGTCTTGCGGGTGGCTTCGATGTCGTGCACCACGGCACGCTCGGTGATCTCCAGGCAGACCGACCCGCCGTCGATGCCGAACTCCTCGATGGTGTCGGCGACCGTGCGCACGAACCCGCGGGTGATCAGCTGCACCGGCGAGACGTTGATCCGCAGGATCGCGCTCTGCCCCACACCGTTGGAGCGCCAGCGGCTGAACTCCGAGCAGGCACTGCGCATCACCCAACGGCCGAGCTCACCGGCCAGGTTGGTCGACTCGGCGACGCCGATGAACGAGTCCGGCAGCAGCAGACCCCAGATCGGGTGCCGCCAGCGCACCAGCGCTTCGGCGGCCACGATGGCTCCGGTCCACAGGTCGACCTCGGGCAGGTAGTGCAGCAGCAGCGCTTCGCTGTCGATGTCGCCCTGCAGGTGCAACTCGATGTCGTTGCGGAAGGCGCTCTTCAGCGACATGTCGTCGGTGGACAGCGCGACCTGGTTGCCGCCCGCGCGCTTGGCCGTCAGTACCGCCTCGTCGGCACGGCGCAGCAGGTCGGTGCTGTTGTCACGGCCCGGCATGCCCACGGCCAGACCGATGCTGACCGTGCGGGTGATCTGGTGGCCGCCGATCGCCAGCCGCTCGCGCAGCATCGTGCCCAGCCGGCGGGCGAACGATTCGGCCGCGCCGCTGGACATGGTCTGGTCCGGGATGACGACGAACTCGTCGCCGCCCAGGCGGGCGATCATGCTCTGGCTGCCCGCACACACCCGCAGCCGCTGGGCGAAGACCCGGATGAACCAGTCGCCCGCGGTGTGCCCGAGGTAGTCGTTGATCGACTTGAGCCGGTCCAGGTCCATGTAGAGCACCGCGACCGGTCCGGGGTTGCCGGCCGCGAGCCGGTCGGACAGGTGCGCGACCAGCGCCCGGCGGTTGTACAGGCCGGTCAGGTCGTCGTGCTCGGCCAGGTAGCGCAGCTTCTCCTCGGCGGCGATCCGGGCCTGCAGCTGCGCGAACAGCGCCGCCACGGCCTCGAGGGTGTTGATCTCCTCCTGCTTCCACTTGCGGGCGCCGAACTTGACGAAACCCAGCACCCCGGTGGTCTTGTCCCCGGACACCAGCGGCGCGGCAGCGACCGACGGCGACGCCGCCTGCTTGGCACCGCCGACCCAACGCGGCAACGTCCGGTTGTTCTGGTCGGGGCGGATCACCACCGGCTTGCGGCCGTGCTCACACTGCGCGAGCACCGGGTCGGCACTGGTGAAGTGCACCACCGCCTGCGGATCCGGGTCGGGGACGTCCGGTCGCGGTGGCCATTCCGCGACCAACACCGAAGCGCGGATGTCGTGATCGTGGTGGCGCAGGAAACTGGCGTCCACGTCGAACTGTTCGACCAGCTGGGCGAGGACCTTTTCGCTGACCTGCGTGGCGGTTGACGCGGTCGCCTCCATCAGCTGGGTGGCCACGGAGGTGACCACGAGGTCCAAGCTGCGCGGCACCGGTCCTCCGATTTGTGCACGTGGCGAGATGACTGCACCGAGTACGGGCGGCTAACCCAGTCAGCGGCTGTATCAGCGGCCCGCTGTGTCGTGGCCGGAGTCGGCCTGATAGCCCTGGGAAGTACCCGGACCGGCGCAGGTCACGGATGGTTTGTCAGTCAAGTGAGACTATCATGCGGCGCCGATCCGGCCCTCCGGATTGTTTGGCGCGCTGGGCTGTCCGGCGGGCCCGACGGCGATGGTGCACTAGGGTCGTGACGGTGTCTGTCGCGCGCACGGCCAAGCGTTGGCTCGCGCCTGCGGCAAGAGCCCTCGCCCCGCGGTTGTTCTGGCGGCGCAAGTACCGAATCCTGCAGAACCTCGGCGAATCCCGCGCGGACGTGACGCTGGTGCGGTCACTGTGCGATCCGGGCCGCGTCTCCCTGGACATCGGCGCCGATGTCGGTGAGTTCGCCATCGCGATGGCGTCGTCGTCGCGGTCGGTGATCGCCTTCGAACCCCGCCCGGCACAGGCCCGCGACCTGGCGGCGATGTTCGCCGCCGTCGGTGCCCCGGTTCGCGTCGAAGCGGTGGCGCTCTCCGATGAGCCCGGGGTGGTCGCGATGCGGGTGGTGGAGTCCGATCCGGGCCGCAGCACCATCGACAGCGACAACGTCCTGGACACCGCGGTCGGCGGACCGGTCGCGACCATCGACGTCACCGTCAAGCGCCTGGACGACCTGGGGCTGGACGACGTCGGCCTGGTCAAGATCGACGTCGAGGGCCACGAGTTGGCGGTGTTGCGCGGCGCGGTGGACACACTGCAGCGCAACCGTCCGGCGATCGTGGTGGAGGCCGAGGACCGCCACCACGCCAACGCCGTCGCCGAGATCACCCGGCTGCTGGGCGCACTGGGTTACCAGGGCCACTTCACGTTGGACGGGCAGCGCCGGCCGGTCGAGGAATTCGACGCCGCCGAACACCAGAATCCGGCGAACATCGGTGGCGCCGAGGACGACTGGGCCCCGCGTGGGGTGTACGTCAACAATTTCGTGTTCCTGCCGATGGATGCGTGAGACAGCTCACATTTCGGTCTTCCCTGTCACGGATGGTCCGGCTCCGGTGTCTTGAGGGTGTAACCCACTTCGTCAAGAGGAGACAACGATGTCCGAGCAACCCACGATGTCCGAGCAACCAACGATGTCCGAGCAACTGCAGTCCAAGACCCGCGTCGTCGTCATCGGCGGCGGCTACGCCGGCACGATGGCCGCCAACCACTTGCGGTTGCGCGCCGACGTCGACATCACGCTGGTCAACCCGCGGCCCCAGTTCGTCGAGCGGATCCGCCTGCACCAACTGGCCGCCGGCACCGGAACCGCCACCGTCGACTACGGCACGTTGCTCGGGCACAGCATCCGCTTGGTCGTCGACAACGCCGAGCGCATCGACGCTGCGGCCCGGCGGGTCTGGCTGTCCTCGGGTGCCGCGCTGGACTACGACTACCTGATCTACGCCGTCGGCAGCACCGGCGCGACACCCGTCGCGGTGCCCGGCGCGGCCGAGTACGCCTATGGACTGGCCGAATTGGAAGGCGCGCAGCGACTGCACTACGCCCTGGCCGATCTAGCCGCCGACGCGCCCATCACCGTGGTCGGTGGTGGCCTCACCGGCATCGAAGCCGCCGGCGAACTGGGCGAGCAGGGTCGCGCGGTGACCCTGGTCTGCGGTGGGGTCCTGGGGCCGTCGCTGAGCGGTCCGGGCCGGCGTTCGGTCGCCAAGCAGCTGCGCAAGCTCGGCGTGACCGTGCTGGAGTCCGCCACCGTCGACGAGGTCCGCTGGAACTCCGTCGTACTGGCCGACGGCACCGTCTTGCCCAGCGCGGTGACGGTCTGGACCGCGGGATTCGCGGTGCCGGACCTCGCCACCCGCAGCGGACTGCGCACCGACGGGCTGGGCCGGCTGCTCACCGACGAGACGCTGACCAGCGTCACCGACCAGCACATCGTGGCCGCCGGTGACGCCGCGGCGCCGTCGAACCAGCCGCTGCGGATGAGCTGCCAGGCCGCCATCCCGCTGGCCGCGCAGGCCGCAAACACCGTGCTGGCCCGCCTCGCCGGGACCGTCCCGGCAGCGCTGAATCAGGCGTTCACCGGGCAGTGCGTCAGCGTGGGCCGCAGCTACGGCACCATCCAACTGGCCCGCCGGGACGACACCCCGGTCAACCTGTACATCGGTGGCCGCGCGGCGGCGTCGATCAAAGAGGTGGTGTGCAAGGGCACGGTCTGGGGCCTGCGCAAGGAAGCGGCAAAGCCGGGTTGGTACCGCTGGCTCAAGGGCGGCCAGCGACCGGTGCAACCCGCCTCCGACGAGCCGGTCGCGGCGCGGTGACATCGGAGTCCGGTGACAGCAGCGGGCACGCGGAGCGCTTCACCCTGCTGCGCCCGCTGCTGTTCACCATCTCCTACGAGATCCTGGGTTCGGCGACAGAAGCCGACGACGTGCTGCAGGACAGCTACCTGCGCTGGGCGGAGGTCGATCTGTCCGGTGTGCGCGACACCAAGTCCTTCCTGGCCCGGCTGGTCACCCGGCAGGCGCTGAACGCGTTGCGGGCCCAGACCCGGCGCCGGGAGGAGTACGTGGGGCCGTGGCTGCCCGAGCCGCTGCTGCACGACGAGCAGGACGCTTCGGCCGACGTCGTGCTGGCGGAATCGGTGTCGATGGCCATGCTGGTGCTGCTGGAAACGCTCAGCCCGGACGAGCGGGCGGTGTTCGTGTTGCGCGAGGTGTTCGGGTTCGACTACGACGAGATCGCCGACGCGGTGGGCAAATCCGCGCCGGCCGTGCGTCAGGTCGCGCACCGGGCGCGCGAACACGTACACGCGCGCCGCAGGCGGTTCGACGTGGCCACCGATCCGCAGAGCCACGCCGAGATCACCGCGCAGTTCCTGGCCACGGCGGCCTCCGGCGACGTGGAGGCGCTGATGGCGATGCTCGCGCCGGACGCCACCTGGATGGCCGACAGCGGCGGCAAGGTGAGCGCGGCTCGCCGGCCCATCGTCGGGGCGGACCGGGTGGCCAGGGCGATCGTGGGCATCCTGGGCCGGGCAGCGGGGCAGGTGCGGGTGGACATGGTGACCTGCAACAGCGCCCCAGCGGTGCTGCTCTACCTGGACGAGCGCCTGGAAGGCGTGATCTCGGTGGAGGTCGCCGGCGACAAGATCGCCAACTTCTACGTCATGCGCAACCCGGACAAGCTGACCGCCCTGGCGACCGCACGCGCGATCAGCCGCGTCTGATGGGCCTCTGGCGTGCGGAAATCCGCCGTTCTGTCAAGCTAGGGCGGTGCGAATCGAGCGGCTCGGCGATCTAGGCGGCGCACCGCAGGTGCTGCGCGCCGTCGGCCAGGCCACCGCTCGCCTCGGCCTGCCCCCGCCGGCCGCGCTGACCGGTGAGTGGTTCGGCGCGCTCGCCGTGATCGCCCCGAGCGTGCCGGTGCGGCCCGTCGCCGCCGGCGACGCGTTCTCCCGCCCGGTCGACGCCCGCCGGACAGTAACGTCGCAGGTCGGCGCTGTGGGCGGCGGCTGGATCGGATACCTGTCCTATCCCGACACCGGCGCCGACGGCCGACCGCACCGGATCCCCGAGGCCGCCGGCGGCTGGACCGATTGCGTGCTACGCCGGGACCGGGACGGACTGTGGTGGTACGAGAGCCTCTCCGGCGCCCTGATGCCGGCCTGGCTGTCCGACTCGCTGGCGGGGCCGGCGCCCAGAACGGCACCCATGTGCCAGATCGAGTGGGACTCCGCAGACCGTTCAGCACACTACGACGGTGTGCTGGCGTGCCTGGAAGCAATACGGGCAGGCGAGGTCTACCAAGCCTGTGTCTGCACCCAATTCACCGGCACGGTGACCGGTTCCTCGCTGGATTTCTTCATAGACGGCATCGCCCGCACCGCTCCGGCGCGGGCGGCCTATGTCGCCGGACGGTGGGGCGCGGTCGCCTCGTTGTCCCCCGAACTCTTCCTACGCCGGCGCGGCGACGTCGTGACATCCAGCCCGATCAAAGGCACCCTCCCGCTGGAGGCTTGGCCGTCGGCGCTGCGTGCGTCGCCCAAAGAGGTGGCCGAGAACATCATGATCGTGGATCTGGTTCGCAATGACCTTGGCCGAGTGGCGATTACCGGCAGCGTGACGGTACCCGAGCTGTTGGTGGTCCGGCGCGCGCCCGGCGTGTGGCACCTGGTGTCGACGGTGTCGGCGCGGGTGCCACCGGAGTTGCCGACGTCGGCACTGCTGGACGCCGCGTTCCCGCCGGCATCGGTGACCGGCACTCCCAAAATCCGTGCCCGGCAACTTATTTCGCAATGGGAGCGGCCTCGCCGTGGCATCTATTGTGGGACAGTCGGTTTGGCGTCGCCGGTGGCCGGATGCGAACTGAACGTGGCAATCCGCACTGTCGAATTCGACACCGCCGGCCATGCGGTGCTGGGGGTCGGCGGCGGGATCACCGCCGATTCGGACCCGGAGGCCGAATGGGCCGAATGCCTGCACAAGGCGGCGCCGATCGTGGGCCTGCCGGCCCCGGCGACCTCTACCCGTGTGAGTTAGCTCAGCAAATTTTCGGCCGCGGGCGTACCACCGGGTGATTTCGCAGAAAGCCCACACGTGTCGCCGGGTGAGCATAAGCTGCAGCCAGCGATGTGTCGTTGTGCGCATCAGAACGCGAGCGGGTGCGAAAGGTCTGTCATGAGAGTTGCCATCGTTGGCGCTGCGGCTGCCGCCGTGTTGGGTGGCGCGCTGGCGGTTGCGCCATTGACCGTCTCGAACCAGAGCAAGGTGCTCTCGGGCGGAACATGCACCGCCGGCAAGCAGTGCGACAAGCTCGCCTCGGTCCTGATGCCCGAGACCGGCAACCCGTCCGGCGCGGTGGCGCCGAGGGTGTCGCCGTCGGTGATTGACCCGCCGCAGAACCCGGCACCGGCAGCTGCGGCGCGCCCCGCCGGCCCGGAACCTGCCGCCTACAGCAACCCGAACGGCGGCAGCGGCGGCCCCAGCCTGCTGCCCGACGCATCCAGCGCCGCCAATTCACCCCTGCCTCCGGCTGCCGCGTTGCCGCCGGGCTACGACGACGGCCTGCCCGGCATCGGCCCCATCCCGGGTGTCGGCGTCCCCGGCATCCCCGACCTGTACGGATACGCCGGCGGCATGGCCGGTCTGGCCGGCGTCCCCTACGGGGTGAACGCCGCGTCCGCCGTCGTCAACGGCGTACTGGGCGTCGGAAACACGGTGGCCAGCGTCGTCACCACCGGTGCGCTGGCGGTCACCTATGTCGTACTCGCCTACAACACCCTGCAATCCTCGGGCCTGCTTCCGGTGGCGCAGAACGCGGTCAACTCGGTCACCAACATGCTGTTGCCGTCGGCCGCGGCCGCTCTGCCCGCCGCGGCGCTGCCGGCCCTGGGTCTTCCGGGCCTGCCCAACCTGAGCCTGCCCGGGCTGCCGGGCATTTCCCCGGCGGGCTTGATCGGGCTGGCCGGAGCGGGCGGTCTGCCCAACCTGAGCCTGCCCGAAATACCCGGCGTGTCGCCGGCGAGCCTGATGTCACTCGCGGCCAACGCCCTGCCCGGGCTGCCGGCCGTGTCGCCGACCGACCTGCTCGCGCTGGCCTCCGCCGGCGGAATCCCGGGCCTGCCGGCTCTTTCCGGCGTGAACCCGGGCGTCCTCGCCGCCGCGCTGCCCGCGCTGACGGCAGGCATCCCCGGCCTGCCCGCGATCCCCGGCGTCGACCCGGCGATGCTGGCAGCCGCGCTGCCCGCGCTGGCCTCGGCCCTGCCCGCGCTGAACCCGGCGATGCTGGCCCAGGTGCTGCCCGCCCTGGCCGGCGGCGCCCTACCCGGTGTGGACCCGGCGATGCTGGCCGCCGCCCTGCCGGCCCTCGCCGCGGGCGTGCCTGGACTGCCCAACGTGGATCCCGCCGTGCTGGCTGCGGCGCTGCCGGCGATGGCGGCCGCGGCTGGTATACCGACCGGCCTGCCGCCCCTGCCCGCGCTGCCACCGCTACCCGCGTTGCCGCCGCTGCCGGCCCTGCCCGGTCCGCCGCCGCACCCGCCGTTGTGCGTGCCGTTCGGGCCCTGCATCTGACCGGGCCGGACTACACCTCGTCGTCGGCCTCGTCGCGGCGGGACTGCAGTACCGCCTCGTAGAGTTGGCGCGGCCGCACCTCCGGATAGCCGGCGGCCACGTGGCTGCACGCGTCCTTGATCCGGATGCCGCCCTCGACCAGGTTCTCCACCTCGACTACCAGCTCGGTCACCAGGGCGGACAGGTCGGCGCGCGGGGTCGCCCCGGCCAGCACGACGGTGATCTCGCCCAGCACGCCGCCTGACGTCCAGGCCGCCAACTCCTCCAGCGATCCGCGCACCACCTCCTCGTGCACCTTGGTCAGCTCGCGGCAGACCGCGGCCTGACGGGCCCCGCCGAGTTGCTCTACCGCGTCGCGCAGGCAGGCAGCCAACCGGCGCGGCGACTCGAAGAACACACAGGTGCGCCGCTCGTCGGCCAGCGAGGCCAACCAGCTGCGGCGCGCCGAACCCTTGCGCGGCGCGAAACCTTCGAAGCAGAACTTCTCGGCCGGCAGCCCGGAGACGACCAGCGCGGTGGTCACCGCCGACGGCCCCGGTAGGCACTGCACGGGCAGTCCGGCTTCGATGCAGGCCGCGGTCAGGCGGTAGCCGGGGTCGCTGATGATCGGCATGCCGGCGTCGCTGACCACCAGCACGGTGGCTCCGGAGCTGACGGCTTCGACCAGGGTGCCCACCCGGGTGGCCTCTACCCGGTCGAACAGACTCAGCACCCGGCCGCCGATCTGGACGTCGAGCGCCTTGGCGAGATTGCGCACGCGGCGGGTGTCCTCGGCGGCCACCACGTCGGCGTCGGCCAAGGCTTCGATCAGGCGTGGCGAGGCATCCGAGGGCTGGCCCAACGGGGTGGCGCCAAGCAACAGTCGCCCAGAGGTCATGCCCGACAGCCTACGATCGACGTAATGACCGCCCCGCCCCGAGAAACCTCCGCCCTGCAGGAGGACCCCGTCGAGGACCGTGCGGCACCCCTCACCAGCCCGGCGCCACCGATTCCGGTCGCCGACTTCGGCCCGCTGGATCGGTCTCGCGGCTGGCTCACCACCGGGGTGATCGCCGTCCTCGCCGCGTTCACCCGCTTTCTCAACCTGGGCTCGCCGACCGATGCCGGCACCCCCATCTTCGACGAGAAGCACTACGCCCCGCAGGCCTGGCAGGTGCTCAACAACCATGGCGTGGAAGACAATCCAGGGTTCGGCCTCGTGGTGCACCCGCCCGTCGGCAAGCAGCTGATCGCGATCGGCGAGGCCCTGTTCGGCTACAGCGGGATCGGCTGGCGGTTCACCGGCGCGTTGCTGGGAGTGATCCTGGTGGTGCTGGTGACCCGGATCGTGCGCCGGATCAGCCGCTCGACGCTGGTGGGCGCGATCGCCGGGATCCTGCTGATCTGCGACGGCGTCAGCTTTGTCACGGCGCGGACCGCCCTGCTGGACGGCATCCTGACGTTCTTCGTGGTGGCGGCGTTCGGTGCGCTGATCGTCGACCGCGATCAGGTTCGGCAACGGATGCACGTCGCGTTCGTCGAAGGACGTTGCGCCCAGACGGTGTGGGGTCCGCGGCTCGGGGTGCGTTGGTGGCGGTTCGGCGCCGGGGTATTGCTCGGGTTGGCTTGCGGCACAAAGTGGTCCGGCCTGTACTTCGTCGCGTTCTTCGGTGTCATGTCGTTGGCCTTCGACGTGGCCGCCCGGCGTCAGTACCAGGTGCCGCGACCGTGGCTGGGGACCGTGCGCCGCGACGTCGTCCCCACCACATACGCGCTGTTGGCCATCCCGTTCGCCGTGTATCTGGCCAGCTACGCGGCGTGGTTCGCGTCCGAGACGGGAATCGACCGCCACCAGGTCGGCCAGACGATAGGTCCGCACAGCGTCGTGCCGCTGCCCGACGCCATCCGCTCTTTGTGGTGGTACACGACCAAGGCGTTCCACTTCCATTCCACGCTGACGAACTCGGCGGGCAACTACCACCCGTGGGAGTCCAAACCGTGGAGTTGGCCGATGTCGTTGCGGCCGGTCCTCTATGCCATCGACCAGAACAACGTGCCCGGCTGCGGTACCCAGTCCTGCGTCAAGGCGGTGATGTTGGTCGGCACCCCGGCGCTGTGGTGGCTGGCGGTGCCGGTCCTGGTGTATGCCTCGTGGCGGATGTTCGCACGCCGCGACTGGCGCTACGCCGTGGTGTGGGTGGGCTACTGCGCCGGGTGGCTGCCATGGTTCGCCGAGATCGACCGGCAGATGTATTTCTTCTACGCGGCGACGATGGGTCCTTTCCTGGTGATGGGCATCGCGCTGATCCTCGGCGACATCCTGCACCAACCCGGCCAGCACAAGGAGCGCCGCACGCTGGGTCTGATCCTGGTGTCCTGCTACGTGGCGTTGGTGGTGACCAACTTCGCCTGGCTGTTCCCGATCCTGACCGGTCTGCCGATTTCCCAGCAGACCTGGGACATGCAGATCTGGTTGCCCAGCTGGCGCTAGCGTTCCTGCGCTTTGGCGCCGAGCGTCACGCCAGCGTGGCATTCGACGCCGAGCGTCACGCTAGAGTGACGGGCCCCGTGTGCCGAGCCCGGTCAGAGCGGGTCCCGGGCGGCCGGACACGACATGCATCGAGGTCCGCCGCGGCCCGTCCCCAGCTCCGAGCCGGCGATGGTGAGCACCTCGACGCCGGCGTCCTGCAGGCCGGCGTTGGTGACCACGTTGCGTTCGTAGGCCACCACGACGCCGGGCGCCAACGCCAAGGTGTTGTTGCCGTCGTCCCACTGCTCGCGTTCGGCGACGTCAGGATCGCCTCCGGTGTCGACGACGCGCAACTTGTCGATCCCCATCGCCTCGGCCGCCGCCTGGACGAACGGCGCCGCGTCGCCGATCGTCACACCGTTGGGCCGGCGCGTGATGGTGAAGGCCGAAAGCGTGTCGACGACGTTGGCGTACATCACCGCCGTGTCGACGTCGACCATCGTGCACACCGTATCCAGGTGCATCTGCGCGCGCTTCTGGACGATCGGCACCGCCAGCACAGTGTGCGCGAGGTCGTCGTCGAATAGGCTGCGCGCCAACGCTTCCGCACCGGCAGGGGTGGTCCGCTCCCCCACCCCCACCGCTATCACGCCCGGAGCGAGCAGCAACACGTCGCCGCCCTCGACCGGGGCGGTGCGCGATTCGTAGGCGCGCCGTACCCCGGTGAACCTCGGGTGGTGGGCATAGATGATGTCGGTCAGCGACGCCTCGCGGACCCGCGCCCGCAGCGCCAGCGACGGGATCACCACCTTCGGCCCGATCCAGATCGACGAGTCTCGGGTGAACACCAGGTTGGGCAGCGGGTCGATCACGAAATCGGTGCCGTGGTGCATGCGCAGCACCAACGAGACCTCGGGACGGGTGTCGGGCGGCAGCTCGTCGAAGGTCATGCCGGCGATCAGCACCTGAGCCAGCGCCGCGGGCGCCAGGCTGCGCAGGTGCGCCGAAAGTGACTGTGCCAGCGGACTTCCGAGCCGGCGCGTATCGACGGCCGCGGCGACGCCCTGCATCCGGGCAGCGCCGCTGTGCTGCAGCGCCTCGGTCAGCAGTTCGGACAACAGCAGCACCTGCACGCCGCGCGACCGCAGCAACTCGGCGAACTGATCGTGTTCGTCCTGCGCCCGCGACACCCACGGCAGTCCGTCGAAGAGCAACTGGTCGTTGTTGCGCGGGTTGAGTCGACGCAGTTCGTCGCCAGGGCGGTGCAGGATCGCGACCCGCAGCGTACCGACCTCCGAGTCGGTCCCCCATGTGACGCCCACGCCTCAAACGGTAGCCGCGCCCCGCCCGCCCGGCGCGTCATCGAACTGATGTGCGATAAACTCGTCAGCGTGGCGATCGCGGTTCAAGGCTCGCTATTCGAGTACAACGAGCGCAGAGACCTCGGCGACGGCGCTTTCGTCGACGTCCGGGCGAACTGGCTGCGCGGCAGCGACGAGCTGCTCGGGGAACTGCTGACCTGCGTGCCGTGGCGGGCCGAGCGCCGCCAGATGTACGACCGGGTGGTCGACGTGCCTCGGCTGGTCAGCTTCCACGACCTGACCGTCGAAGACCCGCCGCACCCCGAGCTGGCGCGACTACGGCGGCGCCTCAACGACATCTACGGCGGCGAACTGGGCGAGCCGTTCACCAGCGTCGGGTTGTGCTGTTACCGCGACGGCAACGACAGCGTGGCCTGGCACGGCGACACCATCGGTCGCAGCAGCTCCGAGGACACCATGGTGGCGATCGTCAGCCTGGGCGCGACCCGTACGTTCGCGATGCGGCGGCGCGGCGGCGGGCCGTCGCTGCGATTGCCGCTGGCGCACGGCGATCTGCTGGTGATGGGCGGATCGTGCCAACGCACCTGGGAGCATGCGGTTCCCAAGACGTCGGCGTCGGCAGGTCCTCGGGTGAGCATCCAGTTCCGCCCGCGCAACGTGCGTTAACCGCGAACGGCGGCAACCGCTTTCACCAGCAGGTCACGGGCGCGCTCGGTGTCGACCTTGGCCAGCGGCTGCCCGGGTACCACCAGCGGATTGGCGATCACGATCACCTGGTAATCGCCGAACTGGGCGGCGTAGTCGTAGAGTTCGCCGGTTCGGGCGCCGCCGTCGACCAGCTGTTGCAGCACCCGGTGCACGGCCTGGGTGTGCACCCCGTCGATGTGCGGGGCGTCGATCACCTCGATGGCGCCCCGCAGTTGCGCACCGGCAAAACCGACTTTCGCGCAGTCCTTGCCCGGATCGTTGACCGGCAGTTCCTTGGAGGTCTCGACTGCCATCGCCACGAACCGGTTCCCGTTGCCTTCGGCCGAAATCGCCGCCATGTTGCCCTGCAACCCTGGCGGCATGTCCGGCCCGACGGCAGCTTTGGCGCAGCTCGGCGGGTCGAAAGTCAGCCCCTCGGGCAGCTTGCGGCCGGCGAAGAACTGGGGGTCGATGGCGCGGGGGGCCACCTCGGTGACCTTGAATTCGGGCCCGAAGCTGGACTTGACCCCGGTGATCTTGGCGATGTCGCCCGTGGCCGGCTGCGAGGAATCCGCGCCCGAGGAGCAGCCCATGAGCACGCACACCGGACCGAGGGCGAGCACGACCTTGAACACCGTGGCCAATCTACCCAACCCGGTTCGCTCAACCGCGCAACGCCGACACGGTTTTGACCAACAGATCGGCCGCGTACTGAGCCGGCAGCGGCGCCAGCATCGAACCCGGGTCGTTGGTCAGCGTGGTGAATACATAGAATTCACCCAGGTACGCACCGAATGTGTATGCCCGCGAATCGATTTCGCTGCCGGATTCGACCGCCGCGCGGATGTCTGCGACCATGCCGACGGTTTGCGCCCCGTCGATGTGCGGCGCGTCGAGGAGTCCGACACTGACAATCGTGCGGCCCGCGCTCAGGTCCCAGTGCGCGCAACTCGTTACGACGTTGCGGTCCAACGACACTCGGTCCGCCGGCAACGCCACGACGACCGCGTCCACGATGCCGCCCGAACCCGACCCGGACACGCCCTGGGCGGCCGGGTCGGATCCGGCCGCGGGATCGGCCAGCGTCCTGCACTCCGCTGGATTGGCCGTGGTGTCGCCGCCGAGGCCCCAGATCGCCGCGGGCGACGGTGCGCGCGGAACCTGGGACACCTCGTAGCCGGCTGGCAGCTCGCGGGCCACCCGCCTGATGTTGGCCGGGTTGACCGCAGCGGTGCGCACTGTCGACGACGACGAGGACGACGGCGGCGCCGGCGGCTGGGATCGACCGCAGGCAGCGGTCAGCATGACCAGCGCGAGGCCAATCCACAACGGCCGCATGAACGTTGATATCACGGCGGTCGGGTAGGTTGGCGATCGTGTGCACGCGAGTCCTGTGGAATACCGACGGCCACCCAGTGCTGGCCGGTCGCAGCATGGACTGGCCGGAGTCCACCGAGCCGTTGATCGTCGCGTTTCCGCGCGGAATCCGACGCGACGGCGGCTCGCTGGCCGGTCAGACTGTCGTCGCCGAGAACGCGAAACGCTGGACGAGCCGGTACGGCAGCCTGGTGACGACCGTCTACGGTATCGGCACCGTGGCCGGCGTCAACGAGCGTGGCCTGGCCGCACATGCGCTGTACTTGAAATCCACCGATGTCGGCCCGCGCGACCCGGCGAAGCCGGGGTTGCACACCGGTCTGTGGACGCAATATCTGCTTGACGAGGCGGCCACCGTCGCCGAGGCGCTGGACTTGATGGATGAGATCCAGTTGGTGATGGTCGGCGCCCGCGGGCGCGAGGCGACGCTGCACCTGGCCCTCGAGGACGCCTCGGGGGATTCAGCGATCATCGAGTTCGACCACGGCCGCATGGTCGTGCACCACGGCCGCCAATACACCCTGATGACCAACGATCCGGCCTACGACGAACAACTCAAACTGCTGTCGCACCAAGACTTCTCCCACCCCAGCCGGGACATGCCGTTACCCGGCAACGTCAATCCCGTCGACCGCTTCCAGCGGGCCGCCTACTACCTGGCGCTGCTGCCCGAGCCCGAAACCACCCGCCAGGGGGTCGCCGGCGTGATGGCGATCATGCGCAACGTCTCGGTGCCGTTCGGAGCGCCCTACGGCGAATTCGGGATCTACAACACCGAATACCGCACCGTCACCGATCTCACCCACCGGTATTACTTCTTCGAACTCACCACCAGTCCGAATGTGATCTGGATCGAGCTCGACGATCTCGACTTCAGCGAAGGCGCGCCGACGTGCGCGGTCGACCCTTACGACCAGTCGCTGATCGGCAACGTCACTGCCAGGTTCACCCCGCGGCGAATGGCGTTCTGACTCAGCTGACCACATCGATGACCTGGCGGGCGACCTGCTTGATCCGCTCCGTCATCTTGCGGTCCAGGCTGAGTTTGTGGGGCACGTCGATCATCGTGGTGATGACTCCGACATCCTCGCGCTGCCAGATCGCGCCGGTGCGGTCCATGATGCGGCGCATCGGCACATTGTCGGAAAGCATTCGCGCAGAAAACCTTTCGACGCCGTCCACGCGGGCGGCCACGGACAGCGCGTCGAGCAGAAAGGTTCCGATCCCGCGTCCCTGATACGCGTCGGCAACGGTGAACGCGATCTCGGCGACCGTCGGATCCTGCTCGTCGCGCACGAAACGGGCGTCGGCCACCGGGTCGCTGCCGTCGACCATGACCCACACGAAGTGGTCGACGTAATCGACCTCGGCCAGGTACTGCATCATCGCCAGGCTCGGCACCCGCGCCGACATGAACCGCCGATAGATGGTCTCGCTGGAGAAATGGACGTGCCCGTGCACGGTGCGTTCGCTGTCGCCGGGCAGGACCGGTCGCAGCATCAGCTCAGAGCCGTCTCGGAGCCGAACCGGAATCGGGGTGATGAACGCGGCGAGGCGCTGACGCACGGTGCGGACCAGCCGGTCGGTGATCCCGGGGATCTGCACCATCTCGGTCAGCGCGTCCTTGCCGCCGATCCACCCGGTCAGCGGTTCCAGCGTCGTGATCGTGGCCGTGCGCGGAATGTCGCGCAGCAAAGCGATTTCGCCGACCAGCATGCCGGGAACCGCCAACTCGGCGATCACCGCGTCGTCGTCGCCGACGTGCATGACCTCGGCGCTGCCGGACGCGATCAGCAGGAACGACACCGCATGCTCCCCCTGGCGCATCAGCACCTGACCGGCCGGAGCGCGCAGCGGGGCGAGGTGGGACGCCAACGGCAGCAAATCCTCGATGGGGCATCCCCGGAAGATGTCCATTCCCGCGAGTTCGTGCGCCCCCACGCCGGTCAAATCGGCCATCCCTCCGCGGTCTGCTGCGACCAGGCTACGGCTCACGTTAGGTGCCAGGCTGCTATCGCGGCAAGGACGGGCACTAGCCTGGTCGAGGGAGGCGTGACCGACGATGATCGAAAACCAGGATCGGCTCGAGCTGACGCGGAGCCTGCTCAACAAGCCCGCCGCGCTGCGTCAGGGCTACCTCGACGTGTTGGGCGAGTCGACGTCGGCGCCGGTACCGACGTTCGCGCAACTGGCCATGAACAGCCCGCTGGTCGCCACCGTCTACGAACGGCTGTGGCGACCGACGTCCTTCTATCTCGCCAGCGGCGTCACCACCGGCGCCGAGCAGCGTCGCGCGGCGACCTCTCTGCATTTGCGCGGAGCGAAGCGATTGCTCGATGTCGCTTGCGGCCCAGGCAACTTCACCGCGCCGCTGGCGGCTCAAATGACCACCGGCAGCCTCGCGGTCGGCTTCGACATCTCCGAGCCGATGCTGAGTCGCGCTGTGCAGGACAACAGCGGCCCCCGCACCTGCTTCGTCCGCGGCGACGCCCGTGAGCTTCCGTTCGACGACGAAACCTTCGACGCCGTCTGCTGTTTCGGTGCGCTGTATCTGATCCCCGACCCCTTCCGGGTGGCCCGCGAGATGGTGCGGGTGCTGCAGCCGGGCGGGCGGATCGCCATCCTGACCAGCTACGGCGGCCAGCCGCAGCCGATCAGCTTCGCCTTGCACACCACAGCACGCGTGATCGGGCTGACGATGTTCGACGGGCAGGCGTTCGTCGACCTGTTCGCGTCGGCAGGCCTGGTGGATGTCGAGCAGCAGACGCAACGGGTGCTGCAGTTCGTCACCGCCGCCAAGCCCGAGTGAGCCTGGGACCGCCGCGGCCGAGGACCAGTAGCGTGGTCCTCATGGCCAAAGCTGGGGGCGTCCAATGAGTGTCGCGGGTTTCGTGCTCGGGCTGATCGGCACCGTGCTCGCGGTGGCATCGCTGGGTTGGCAGCTGGTCGCTGTCCGGCGGCAAGGACCGCGTCCGAAACTCACGCCGGTCATCGGCAGGCTGACGCCCGACGGGCTGGTCACCAACGACGCCAGCAGCGACGTCCGGGAATTCCTGCGCAACGCCGCCGAGCTGGTCGAGGACGTTCCGCTCATCATCGGGGTCAAAGTGGTCAACGCCGGACGGGCCCCGTTGCACGTGAGCGGTTGGGCGATCCGCTCCGAACCCGACGGCACGTCACTGGTGCCGATCGAGAAACCGATCGCCGGGGACGACGTTCCCCACGACATCCCGCCGGACGGCAGCGCCGTCTTCCTCACCGAACTGCAGCATGCGCACCACTTCGCCGCCGCCGGCGACAGCCACAACGGGGCCGAAAATCACCGGATCGTGCTGGCCGTGTCCTCGGGTACCCGCACGTATGTCACCAAACCGATTGTGCCGGAGCTGTTCTCGATCAGTTGAATCATTCGCGCAACGTGACGTGCGGGCTCTTGCCGTAGTTCTGCCGGTAATAGACGGAGAACCGTCCGAGGTGTCCGAATCCCCAACGCCGCGCGACGTGCGCCACCGTGCAACCGGGACGGTACCCAGCCACCAGCTCGAGATGAGCGTGATGCAGACGGACCCGGCGTAAGTACTCCATCGGAGTGCACTGCTGGTGCTTGCGGAACATGTACTGCAACGCCCGCGGCGTCACGTACACCGCTTCGGCGATATCGGTCAGGGACAGGTCGGTGTGCGCGTTGTCGTCGATGTAGGCGATCGCGCGACGAAGCAACAACGGGGTGCTGTCGTTGCGGTCTTCGGTGGTCGGTTCCAGCCGCGCGGTGTGCGGCAGCGTCGCCAGCAGCGTCCTTGCGACTAGTCGCTCCAGTCCGGAGATTATGAAAGGGCTTTCGTAGGCGTAGCGACTGGCCGCGACCCGGCCGACGTAACCGATGGTCTCGAACAAGTGCCTGTTGGCCTGCGGTGATATCGGCATCGTTCCCGTCAGGCGTACGGGACCGGCGCTGCCGGGGTCGCCCACGAACTTAGTCAGCAGGCCCGGTTCGATGACGAGCTGCTCATAGTGACCGCGTTCGAACCGTCCGGCGTAGCAAAACCCCTCGATCGCACCCACCGCCGCGACCTCACCGCGGTTGACCGAAGACCCCGGACGATCGGGCGACAGGTGTTCCATCCCGCCCGAGACCACCCGGCAAAGCAGGATCTTGCCGGGCGGGTCCATGTGATACCGGATGGCGCAGCCATAGTCGACGGCCTCGACACCGATCGACCCGACGTGAGCCCGCCGGATGCGCACCGATGGCTCATCGCCGTTGGTGATCTTGTCGATTCGTGTCTTCGAGTAATTGGCGCTCAGCACGGCCTCGGCCTCGCCGAGGTCAGTGGTGTCGAGCAGAAGTTTGAACATAGCGCCGGCTTTCGGGCAGGAGACGTTTGCCACGGCATCTTGCTGAGCCGACTGAATCATTACCCACCATACGAAGCCATGCCATCCAGCGCCAGGGTGGATGACGCATGCCGCCCCGGTCACGGTCCGCCGGAACCGAAGCTTGTTGGTGTACTTGATCGGCGACGAGCTCAACTTCCCCTGCTCAGGAAGGGTGCGGCTGGGTCATAGTCCAGCGTGAAGCCAGGGTGTCGCAAATGGTGCGCTGCTCGGTCTCATCCAGGTCGTGCATCAGGAGTCCTTCGACGGTGAAGATGCCGATCATCACCTCGGCTTCCACA
This sequence comes from Mycobacterium sp. NGS22, assembly GCF_059813095.1. Classification (NCBI taxonomy): domain Bacteria; kingdom Bacillati; phylum Actinomycetota; class Actinomycetes; order Mycobacteriales; family Mycobacteriaceae; genus Mycobacterium; species Mycobacterium sp. NGS22. Next base: position 2,424 of record NZ_JCALDY010000024.1, on the reverse strand, counting down.
GTCGACGTCGAGACTCCCGCAGTTTCCAATTCGTGACGGAACATGCTCCCGGTGATCAGATGGAAGTTGTGATGCCACTCCGCGATGGAGGCCGAATGTTCGACGCGAGCGTGCACCGTCGTCACCAGGCGGCTCATCTGTCGTAACTGGCGAACCACCCACAGCACTCGAGCGGGGATCGGTTCGGTCGCCACCTGTTGGTACTGCGGCCAGATGTCGGCCATGACGGAGTCGAGCACAGCGATCAGCACGTCGTCCTTATCCCCGAAGTACCAGTAGATGGTGTTGGGTGCCACCCCGGCTTCCTTGGCCAGGCGACTCATCGGGGTGGCGTCGTAACCAGCGTCGATGAACAGCCGTCGTGCTGCCGCGACAATTTCTGCTCGCTTCTCGTCGGCGGCCTGCGGGCGTTTGTTGCGTGCCATCGTTCCCTCTACATCGACTGGATCACACTATGTTGAACGCCATTCAAGAACTTGTTAGTTTTTGTTGAACGGCATTCAAGATACCCGACGGAGGCCAGGACCATGGACCAACCACTTAGCTACGTCCGGCACGACGTGACCTTTATGTCCGAAGGCACGCCTTGCGCGGCGTGGCTGTACCGACCCGAAGGCGTGGAGAATCCGCCCATCGTCGTACTGGCCCACGGGTTTGCCGCCTTCCGCGAATTGCGTCTGGACGCCTACGCCGCGCGATTCGCCCAGGCGGGTTATGCCGCCCTGGTGTTCGACTACCGGCACTGGGGTGCCAGCGAAGGACAACCCCGCCGCATCCTGGACATCGCGAAGCAGCACGCCGACTGGCGGGCCGCGATCGCCTACGCCCGAAACCTCGACAACGTCGACACCGCCCGGGTGGTGGGATGGGGTTCCTCCTTCGGCGGTGGCCACGTTCTCAACTTGGCTGCGCACGACCACGATCTCGCGGCCGCCATCGTCCAAGTCCCCCACGTCAGCGGCCCAGCCTCGACCTTTTCCCAATCCCCGAAACTGGTAGCGCGGTTGATCCTCGCGGGCCTGCGCGATCAAGTCGGCGCATGGCTCGGGCGACCGCCCTACCGAACAGCAGCGATTGGCTACCCAGGGGACGTCGCGATGATGACCTCCGCGGGGGCCGCCGAGCTCGTCGAACGGATGGCCGGGGACAAACGCGAGGAACTACTCGCCGAGAACGACGTCGCCGCCCGCATCGTGTTGCGGATCCCGTTCTACTCACCGGGACGCAAGGTCGCAAACATCACCGCGCCGACCCTGGTGCAGCTAGCCAGACGTGACGACGTCACTCCCTACGCCAAAGCCAAGAAGATCGTGGCCCGCATCCCCCGCGGTGAAGTGCGCTCCTATGACTGCGCGCACTTCGAGCCGTACCTGGACCCGCACTTCGACGGGATCGTCACCGACCAGATCGACTTCCTCAAACGACACGTCGCACTGGTGTGACCCAACGCCGGGTCCGCGTCACCGCGCTCTGCCCTGGCGCCGAACCTTCAGCCGCGCAGAGTTTGGTGGGGGCTCTGGCCGTATTGCTCGCGGTAGTACACCGAGAACCGGCCGACATGATGGAAGCCCCAGCGGGTGGCGATCTGGGTGACCGTGTTCTTCAAGTGGTTGCCGACTACGAGGTCTTGGTGGGCGTAGTGCAGCCTCACCCTCCGCAGGTATTCCGTTGGCGTGCAGTCGCGATGCTTGCGGAACATCACCTGCAACGCACGTGGGGTCACATAGATGTGGCGTGCAATGTCGTTGAGGGAAATATCGAGGTGGGCGTTGTCGTCGATAAAGGCGATGGCGCGCCGCAGCAGGATGGGCGTGGTGTCACGGCGGTCTTCGATCGTGGGTTCCAGCAGGGCGGTGCTGGGGAAGGTTGCCAGCAAGGTCGCGGCGAGAAGGTGCGTCACTGCGCCAACTAGCAGCGGGCTTCGCGCGGCGTCGGGATTATTCACCACATCCCCGACGATGTAGCCGATCGTGTCGGTCATCTGTTTGTTGGCCATCGGCGATACCGGCATGCAGCCGGTGAGTCGGACCGTCGCAGGGCTACCCGCTCGCGGTCCTGCCATAGCCACGGTATCCAGGAGGGTCCTGTCGAGGATGACCGTGTCGAAGTGGCCGTTTTGAATCTCGCCCCTCAACGGAGTGCTTTCCCGCCACGCGATGGCCGTCGCCGTCCCAGCGCAGCACACATCCACGTCGCCGCCAGGCGGCCGGTGAACGAAGGTGCCTGACCGAACGCGGGTCAAGACGAAGCCATCCATCGGTTCGCCTTCGTAGCTGAAGCTGTAGTTGTAGCGAAGCTCGTCGAAAGCCATCGAACCGAACGGCGAGCGTTTCAGCCAGGTGCGGGTATGCGCTCTGGCTCAGCTCCGAAGTGCAGTCTCGTGTAGTTCGCACTGAGAATCTCCTCAGCTTCGCCGAGGTCGGT
>NZ_JCALDY010000023.1:0-74843 GCF_059813095.1 Mycobacterium sp. NGS22 | reverse complement strand
GCGCGGCGGGCTAGGTTGGCAGCGTGACACCCACCTTCGCCGACCTGGCCAACGCGCAGTACATCCTGCTCACCACGTTCACCAAGGACGGCCGGCCCAAGCCGGTGCCGATCTGGGCCGCGGCGCAAGGCGACCGTCTGTTGGTCATCACCCAGGCGAAGTCCTGGAAGGTCAAGCGGATTCGCAACACCCCGCGGGTCACGCTGGCGATCTGCGACATGCGCGGCAACCCGAAGAGCGAAGCCGTCGAGGGCACCGCGGCCATCCTGGACAAATCACACACCGCCGCCGTCTACGACGCGATCGGTAAGCGCTACGGCATCGTCGGCAAGGTCTTCAACCTCGTCAGCAAGCTGCGCGGCGGCATGGAGAACAACGTCGGCCTCGAACTGAAGGTGGCCTGACCGGAATTCAGCCGAGGTGCTCGCCGAAGAACGCGAAGACTCGGCGCCACGCGTCTTCGGTCGCGGCCTCGTCGTAGCCGAATCCGGCGATGCGCAGCAGCGGTTGCCGGGGCAGCTGGTTGGCGAAGCTGTGCCCGGCGCCCGGATAAGACTTGATGTCGGCGGTGATGTTCTTGGCCTCCGTCACCTTGCGCAGTTTCGCGGCCGCCCCAACGCCCAGCGGATCGCGGTTGCCGAAGCTGGCCACGACCGGGCAGGCGCCCTCCAGGGTCTGGTCGAGCCGGCGCGGCAGCGGAGTGCCGTAGAACGACGCCGAAGCGCCGAAACCCTTGGGCGACAAGACCAGTGCGAACTGGCCGCCCATGCAGAAGCCCGCGATGCCGACCTTCCCGGAACAGTCGGGGCGGGCGAGCAGATGCTCGCGCGCGGCCAGCACGTCGTCGATCGATCGACCCCGCTGAGTCATCACCTCGCGCATCACCCGGGTGATGCATCGGGCGCGGCCGCCGCGCGCGTACAGGTTGGGCGTCAGCGCCAGAAAGCCCGCTTGCGCGATGCGCTGCGACACCGACTCGTTGTCGGGCGCATAGCCGATCGCGTCGTGGACCACCACCACACCGGGCCACGGGCCGTCGCCCTCCGGGACGCTCAGCAGCGCATCGATCGGTCCGGCCGGGGTGTCGAGCTCAATCGTCGTCATAGCGTCATCTAACTGCAGCCGCGACGCGACCGTGCGAGGAACTCCCGGACGATGCCCGGACGTTGGTCCTGACGTGTTAGGACGGGTGCTTCTCAGCTACGCCGTCGTCGAGCTCATGGTGACCATCGGGCTGTCGGCGGCGATCGGTGTCGGCTGGACGATTGCGGTGCTGACGGCCGCCTTCGTCCTCGGACTGGCGCTGGGGGTGCCGCTGGGCGGGTTGCAGCTCAGTCGCGGATTCACGAAGTTGCGGTCCGGTTCCTCAGAGCCGAGCAGCGCCCTGACCGACGGCGCACTGACCGCGCTGGCCACCGGCCTGCTCGTCATTCCCGGCCTGGCCACCACCGCGCTGGGTTTGTTGCTGCTGGCGCCACCGATCCGCACTGCGACCCGGCCCGCATTGGCGGCGATCGCGTGGCGCGTTTTCGAACGCCGGGTCCCGCTGGTCACCGACCATCGGCCCGAAGGCGACTACATCGACGGCGAGGTGATCGACGTCGTCGAAGGCGAGGCCCCGACGTTGCCCGGCGCGCCGGGCGTCTATGAGCGAAGCATCCGGCACCCGTAGTTTGACGCTGTGACGCAGGTTCCGACCAAGCTGTTGGTCAACGGCCGGATACACAGCCCGACGCATCCGGACGCCACCGCGATGGCGGTGCGCGGCGAGGTCGTCGCCTGGTTGGGTCGCGACGACGTTGGGCGCAGCCAATTCCCGGACGCCGAGGTGCAGGATCTCGATGGGGCCTTCGTGGCACCGGGATTCGTCGACAGCCACATCCATCTGAGCGCCACCGGCCTGTCGATCAGCGGTTTGGACCTGCGCACAGCTGACTCGAAGGCGCACTGCCTGCAGCTGGTGGCCGACTACGCGGCCGCGCACCCCGGCCGGCCGGTGTGGGGGCACGGCTGGGACGAGTCAGCCTGGCCGGAGGACACCCCGCCGAGCACCGCCGAGCTCGACGGGGTGCTCGGCGACCGCCCGGCCTACCTGGCCCGAGTCGACGTGCACTCGGCGTTGGCGTCGTCGGCTCTGCGCCGACAGCTGCCCGATCTGGCGGCATCCGCCGGGTTCGCTGAACAGCGGCCGCTGACCGGCGACGCGCATCACCTGGTCCGATCCGTCGCACGCGGACTGCTCACCGACGGTCAACTCGCCGAGGCCCGCGCCGCGGCGCTCCGAGCGCTGGCCGCGGCGGGCATCGTCGCGGTCCACGAATGTGGGGGACCGGAGATCGGCGGACTCGACGACTGGCTGAGTTTGGCCGCTCTCGAGCACGGCGTCGAAGTGATCGGCTACTGGGGTGAAGCGGTGACCACCGCGGCGCAGGCCCGCGCTCTGATATCGGAGACCGGGGCCCGTGGCCTGGCCGGAGACCTTTTCGTCGACGGCGCGCTGGGTTCGCGCACCGCCTGGCTGCACGAGGCGTACGCCGATGCGCCCGGATGTACCGGCACCCGCCACCTCGACCCGGCCGCCATCGAGGCGCACCTGCGGGCGTGCAGTACCGCCGACGTCACCGCCGGTTTCCACGTGATCGGGGATGCCGCGGTATCTGCGGTCGTGGATGCCCTCGAACGAGTGGTGACCGACCTCGGGGTGCCCACGGTCGCCCGCTGCGGGCACCGACTCGAGCACCTGGAGATGGTCACCGCCGAGCAGGCCGCCAAACTCGGCTCGTGGGGCGTCATCGCCAGCGTCCAGCCCAACTTCGACGCGCTGTGGGGTGGCAACGACGGCATGTACGCGCAGCGCCTAGGCCCGCAACGAGGTTCTCAGCTGAACCCGCTCGCGCTGTTAGCATCCCAAGGCGTGCCTCTCGCCCTCGGTTCCGACGCGCCCGTCACCGCCTTCGAGCCGTGGGCAAGCGTGCGGGCGGCGGTCCATCACCGAACGCCGGGCAGCGGGGTGTCGGCACGCGCGGCGTTCGCGGCCGCGACGCGCGGCGGCTGGCGGGCCGCCGGTGTCCGCGACGGGGTGAGCGGCACGTTGGTTCCGGGGGCGCCCGCCTCCTACGCGGTGTGGGAGGCCGGTGTGCTCGACGTCAGCGCACCCCGCGACGACGTCCAGCGCTGGTCCACCGATCCCCGCTCCCGGGTGCCGGCACTGCCCCGACTCGAGGCGGCGGACGATTTGCCGGCTTGCCGCCAAACCGTGCACCGGGGTGCGGTCATCCATGGCTGACCGGCCGGAGGACCGGGTAACCGAGAACGGTCCGGAGCAAACCGACGAGGATTTGCCGGTTGCCGAACCCGAGGAGTTGCCGGCCGAACCCGAGGAGTTGCCGGCGGACCCCGAGGAATTGGCAACCCCGACTCGGAAGCCGATGACGCGCCGTGTCCGCGCCGCATTGGTACCGCGGGCGGCGCGCCTGATCGCCGCCCTGAGCGCCGGCGGCCTGATGTATGCGAGCTTCGCACCGTTGAACTGGTGGTGGGCCGCCGTCATCGCGATCGCGCTGCTGACCTGGGTGCTCACCCGGCCCGCCACCACACCCGTCGGGGGATTCGGCTACGGATTCCTGTTCGGTCTGGCGTTCTACGTGCCATTGCTGCCCTGGACCAGCACGCTGGTCGGGGTGATGCCCTGGCTGGTGCTGGCCACGGCCTGCGCGCTCTTCCCCGGCCTCTTCGGTCTGTGTGCCGTCGTGGTCCGCCGACTGCCTGGCTGGCCGGTGTGGTTTGCGGTGTTGTGGGGTGCGCAGGAATGGCTGAAATCCGTCGTCCCGTTCGGCGGGTTCCCCTGGGGGTCGGTGGCGTTCGGTCAAGCCGAGGGCCCGCTGCTGCCGCTGGTGCAACTGGGCGGGGTCGCGCTGCTCTCCAGTGCGGTCGTGCTGGTAGGCGCCAGCCTGACTGCGTTCGGAGCCGAGATCGTGCGCTGGCTGCGCGCCGGGGTCGCGCCCGCCAAGACCGAGCCGCCGGCCGTGGTGTTGCCCGCGGTGAGTATCTGTCTGGTGCTGACGGCGGCGATGTTGGTGTGGCCGCAGGTACGGCACGCCGGGGCGGGGTCGGGCAGTGAACCCAGCATCAACGTCGCCGTCGTCCAGGGCAACGTGCCGCGGTTGGGACTCGGGTTCAATGCCCAACGCCGCGCGGTGCTGGACAACCACGTCAGCCAGACGCTGCAGCTCGCCGAAGACGTGCATGCCGGGACGGTTCCGCAGCCCTATTTCGTCATCTGGCCGGAAGACTCCTCGGACATCGACCCGCTGGCCAACCCCGACGCCGCGCAGGTCATTTCCCGGGCGGCCGAGGCCATCGGCGCACCCATCCTGATCGGCACCGTCATGGATGCGCCGGAAAGGATGGACCAGGACCCGGCATACACCAACACGATGATCGTGTGGAATCCCGGCACCGGACCCGCCGACCGGCACGACAAGGCGATCGTGCAGCCGTTCGGCGAGTACCTGCCCATGCCCTGGCTGTTCCGGCACCTGTCCGGGTACGCCGACCAGGCCGGCCACTTCGTTCCCGTCCCCGGCTCCGGCGTGGTCCACATGCGCGGAGTTCCGGTCGGCGTCGCCACCTGCTGGGAAGTGGTATTCGACCGGGCGCCGCGCGATGCGGTTCGGCACGGCGCGCAGTTGCTGACCGTCCCCAGCAACAACGCCACCTTCACCAAGACGATGAGCGAGCAGCAGCTGGCCTTCGCGAAGGTCCGGGCCGTCGAGCACGACCGCTACGTCCTGGTGGCCGGCACCACCGGGATCAGCGCGGTGATCGCTCCGGATGGTGCGGAGCTGATGCGCACCGACTTCTTCGTCCCGGCTTACCTGGACAGCGCGGTGCGCCTGAAAACCACGTTGACGCCGGCCACCCGTTGGGCTCCGATCGTGCAGTTGGTGCTGGTCGGAGCGGCTGGCGCAGTGATTCTGGTCGCGATACGGCACAATGGTCATTTCTCGGATCGGTTTCGGCGGCCGACGCGTCGACGGTCCGGGCCGACGGACGAACCCAAAGATCCCGATACGCCGTCAGCTGAAACCGACGATTCGGATGCTGCGGCGGACGTTGACAGTGCGAACGACGCCCCATCCTCCGACGACGAAGACAGCGGGCGCACCTCTATCGGGCGAAATGAAGGAGCTACATGACCACCGGCCAGCCTGTTCCCGAGGTGTCGGGCAGCAGTCCCAGTCAGCGCACCCTGGTCATCATCCCCACCTACAACGAGCGGGAGAACCTGCCGCTGATCCATCGGCGGGTCAAGGACGCCTGCCCCGGCGTTCATATCCTGGTCGTCGACGACAGCAGCCCGGACGGCACCGGTCAATTCGCCGACGAACTGGCAGCCGCCGACGCCGGTTGCACGCACGTGCTGCATCGCACCGCCAAGAACGGGCTGGGAGCGGCGTATCTGGAAGGCTTCGCCTGGGGTCTGAGCCGCGGCTACACGGTGCTGGTCGAGATGGACGCCGACGGCAGTCACGCGCCCGAACAGCTGTACCGCCTGCTGGAGGCGGTCGACGCCGGAGCGGACCTGGCCATCGGCTCGCGCTACATCCACGGCGGCACCGTGCGGAACTGGCCGTGGCGGCGCTGGGCCCTGTCGTGGACCGCGAACACCTACTCGCGGCTGGCGCTGGGTGTCGGGGTGCACGACATCACCGCCGGCTACCGCGCCTATCGCCGCGAGGTGCTCGAGACGATCGACCTGGACACCGTCGACTCCAAGGGTTACTGCTTCCAGATCGAGATGACCTGGCGCAGCGTCAACGCCGGGTTCGAGGTCGTCGAGGTGCCGATCACGTTCACCGAGCGAGAGATCGGCGTATCGAAGATGAGCGGCTCCAACATCCGCGAGGCGCTGGTCAAAGTCGCTCAATGGGGCGTTGAAGGTAGGCGCGATCGCAGTCGGTCGACTCGCGCGCAGACCAGGTCTCGATCGCCGCGCCGCTAGCCGCTGCCGCGTTTAGGGTGCAGCATTTTGAGCGTGAAACCTGGGCGTTGCGGGTGAAACCTGGGCGGGATCCCGCCGATTTTCCCGCCCTGGCTTCACCCCGAAAGCCGTCGTTTCACAATCAACGCCAAGGATGCACGCTCAACGCCGTGCAGCAGGCAGAGCGTCCGCGCGCGTAACGCCTAACCGCGCCGCCGCGACCGAATCAGCTCCAGGCGCTCCTTGAGCAGTTCTTCGAGCTCCTCGACCGAACGGCGCTCCAGCAGCATGTCCCAGTGCGTACGCGGCGGCTTGACCTTCTTCGGCTCGGGCAGGTCACCCTCGATCAGGGTGCCTTCCATACCGTTACGGCACAGCCAGGTGCCAGGGATCTCCGCGTCGTCGGCGAACGGAACTTCGAACTCTTCGCCGTTCTCGGTGCGATAGCGCGCAATCTGACGTGGTGCCAGGTCGTGATTGCGGTCGGTCTCATAGCTCACGGCTCCGAGGCGACTGCCTCGCAGGACACGATCAGCCATTGGTGCTGCTCCTTTGGGTCCGGTGAGCTCTCGATGCTCCCGTCATGCGAATCTCTCTAAGCAAACGTTAAGACTGCTTACGTAGTTCCCGGCTCGGGGATCGCGGCAAACGCGCGACGCGACACTCGATGATACCGGGATCGCGGACAGGATCGGACTAAAGTCGGCAGCCGTGACCCGTCGTGTTCGTCCCCAACCGTGCCGCTGGTGTGGTCGGGAGGTGACCGACGTCGGGATGGGACGTCGCCGCCAGTACTGCCGGCAGTCGTGCCGCCAGCGGGCTTACGAGCAGCGGGCCATGGTCGCCAGGGGCGAGGCCGGAGCTCAGTCGACCCTCTCGCCCGACGCCGTGGTGCTGTCCGCCGACGAAGCGGCCGACCTCTCGGATCGGGTCTACCAGCTCCGGTGCGCTGCCGAAGATGTGGCCACCGCGGTCGACGAAAACGCGGGAACCGCGGAGTTGCGGGTGCTGTGCGACGAACTGCTGCGTGCCGCCCGGGCGGCCGACGGGTGGCGGCGCGTCGGCGTCTGAGCCGCCCGTTCGCTTTGCTGCTGAATACCTTGTTTGGCGTTGACCATGAAGCTAGTGTTAATCCCCAGATAGCTGGGAGGGGATGCCATGAGGCGCACAGCAATCGTTGCCGTATCGGTTGTCCTGGTAATCGTGCTGCTGGTCACGGGTTGCGGCCCCTCGCGGAAACAGCAGAAAAGACGATCGAAGTCGTCGACGACGACTACCAGCCAGGCGTCCGGCGTCAATAGCGCTGGCATCGAAAACCGGATCGTCATAGCTCTACAAGGGCTGAAATCGAACGGGAGACCGAGCTTGGACTCCGGGTCGGTCGCCGCGACCTGCCCGGCCACCATCGAAGCTCGGCGGGGCGCGACGTTCGACTGCACGTTGAAGGCCAACCAGGCCACCGGTTCGCGCGAGCCGATGACGGGAACCGGCACCGTGACGCTCAGCGAGCCGAGCGGCAAGACGTTCTCGTTGAAGTACAAACTCGAGGGCAGTACCTCCACGGTCAGCGGCAGCATGACTTCGGTGCCCTGAGCCCGGCCCTGACGCCGTCGCCCTGCGAGAACAACGGAGACGTCGTCACGAAGCGCGGTACAGTCGCGCAATGACTGAAGGCCCGGGTGTACAAGGGAGTGCAGGGCCATCGATCACCAACTTGCGCGGGCACCGGGATGCCCAGCAGCTTTTCGCCGAAGCCGGGAGCATCTGACGTTTTTGAAATCCTGCCGGAGTTGGCGATACTCACCAGCGACATTCTTGGTCGGAGCGCAGCACGAAGCCGCCGCTTCATGCAGCACCTCTGAAGGCTCGGCGAACGCCGCAGCGGGGGTCAGAGACGACCGAATTAACCGAGGGGTTTGGTAATGGCTGATCAACTCCAGCACGCAACCGAGGCGTTGCGGAAAGCGCTGGTGCAGGTGGAGCGCCTGAAGCGCACCAACCGCGCGCTGCTGGAGCGGGCCAGCGAGCCGATCGCGATCGTGGGCATGTCCTGCCGGTTCCCCGGTGGCGTCGACTCCCCGGAAGCCTTGTGGCAGATGGTCGCCGACGGCCGCGACGTGATCTCGGAATTCCCGACCGACCGCGGCTGGGACGTGGGCGCGCTGTTCGACCCCGATCCCGACGCGGCGCACAAGACCTATGCCAACACCGGCGGCTTCGTCGACGGCGTCGCCGACTTCGATCCGGCGTTCTTCGGGATCGCCCCCAGCGAGGCGTTGGCCATGGATCCCCAGCACCGGATGCTGCTGGAGTTGTCCTGGGAAGCACTGGAGCGGGCCGGGATCGACCCGGGCGGACTGCGCGGCAGCGCCACCGGTGTGTTTGCCGGGATCATCGCCCAGGGCTACGGCATGTTTGCTGAAGAGATTGAGGGCTACCGGCTCACCGGTATGACGTCCAGTGTCGCGTCCGGCCGGGTGTCCTACGTGCTGGGTCTGGAAGGTCCGGCGGTGTCGGTGGACACGGCGTGTTCGTCGTCGCTGGTGGCGTTGCACATGGCGGTGCAGTCGCTGCGCACGGGAGAGTGCGACCTGGCCCTGGCCGGCGGCGCCACCGTCAACGCCACCCCGACGGTCTTCGTGGAGTTCAGCCGGCATCGTGGCCTGGCTCCGAACGGACGGTGCAAGGCGTACGCGCAGGCCGCCGACGGCGTCGGCTGGTCCGAGGGCGGCGCCATGGTGGTGGTGGAGCGGCTTTCGGACGCGCAGCGCCTCGGCCATCCGGTGCTGGCCGTGGTGCGGGGCACGGCGGTGAACCAGGACGGCGCCTCCAACGGCTTGACCGCGCCGAACGGTCCCTCGCAGCAGCGGGTGGTGCGGGCTGCGCTGGCCAACGCCGGATTGTCGGCCACTGACGTGGACGTGGTGGAAGGTCACGGCACGGGTACCACGCTGGGCGATCCGATCGAGGCGCAGGCGTTGCTGGCCACCTACGGACAGGGGCGCACGCAACCGCTGTGGTTGGGGTCGGTCAAGTCGAACATGGGCCACACCCAGGCCGCCGCCGGAGTCGCGGGCGTGATCAAGATGGTGCAGGCGATGCGGCACCAGGTCTTGCCCGCGACGCTGCACGTCGACGCACCCAGCCCACATGTGGACTGGTCGGCGGGTTCTGTTGCGCTGCTGACCGAGTCGCAGGCATGGCCGGCCGGCGACCGCGCTCGCCGCGCGGCAGTGTCGTCGTTCGGGATCAGCGGCACCAACGCCCATGTGATTATCGAGTCGGTGCCGGAGTCGCCGGCGCGCGAGCCCGGCCCGGCGCGGCCCGCGGTGCCGTGGGTGCTGTCGGCCAAGTCGGAGACCGCGTTGCGGTCGCAGGCGGCCCGACTAGCCGAATACCTGGGTGCCCGAGACGATTTGGACGTAGCCGACGTCGGTTGGTCCCTGGCGGGCCGGTCGGTTTTCGAGCACCGCGCCGTCGTGGTCGGCGCGGACCGGCAGGCATTGCTGGCCGGGTTGGCCGAGGTGGCCGACGACGCCCCGGCCGCCACGGTCATCCGCGGTGTCGCTCAGCCGGTCGGCAAGACCGTCTTCGTCTTTCCCGGCCAGGGCTCCCAATGGGTCGGCATGGGCGTCGAATTGCTGGACACCGCACCAGCTTTCGCCCGTCAGATCGAGGCGTGCGAGGCGGCGTTCGCGGAGTTCGTGGACTGGTCGTTGATCGACGTCCTGCGCGGCGCGCCCGGTGCGCCCGGCTTGGACCGCGTCGACGTCGTACAGCCGGTGCTGTTCGCGGTCATGGTGTCCTTGGCCGAACTGTGGAAGTCGCTCGGGGTGCGCCCCGACGCGGTCATCGGGCACTCCCAGGGTGAGATCGCCGCCGCTTTCGTCGCGGGCGGACTGTCCCTGCGAGACGCGGCCAAGGTGGTCACGCTGCGCAGCCGGCTGCTGACCGGTTTGGCCGGTCCCGGTGGCATGGTGTCCATCGCGTGCGGTGTCGAGCAGGCGCGTGAGTTGTTGGCGCCGTTCGGTGCCCGTATCGACATCGCCGCCGTCAACGGTCCGTCGGCGGTCGTGGTGTCCGGGCAGGTGACCGCGCTCGAGGAACTGATCGCGGTGTGCACGGACCGGGAATTGCGCGTCCGCCGCATCGACGTCGACTACGCGTCGCACTCGGCCGAGGTCGAAGCCATCCGCAGCGAACTCGCCGAGGTGCTGGCCGGGATAGCACCGATGTCGTCGCGTACCGCATTCTTCTCGACGGTGACCGGAAGCCGTTTGGACACCGCCGATCTGGATGCCGACTACTGGTATCGCAACATCCGCCAGACGGTGCAGCTCGACCAGGCCGTGCGCAGCGCGTGCGGGCACGGGTATCGGGTGTTCATCGAATCCAGCCCGCACCCGGCCCTCATCACCGGCATCGAGAACACCGTCACCGACTGTGTGGCGGGCGACGCCGAACCGATCGTGGTGCCGACCCTGGGACGCGAGGACGGCGGGCTGCGGCGATTCCTGTCCTCAGCCGCCGCGGCCTGTGTTGCCGGCGTCGCAGTGGACTGGCGCGGCGCGCTGGCCGGGGCGAGTTTGGTGGAGTTGCCCACGTATGCCTTTGACCGGCGGCGCTTTTGGCTGTCCAGCGAAGCTTTCGACGCCGACGCGTCGGGTCTGGGATTGGCTGCCAGCGAACACCCGCTGATGCGCGCTGTGGTGGAGCTACCGGCCTCGGGCGGGGTAGTGCTGACCGGACGGCTGTCGCCGACCGCGCAGGGCTGGCTGGCCGACCACGCGGTGTCGGGAATGGTGGTATTTCCCGGAACCGGGTTCGTGGAGTTGGCGATCCGCGCCGGCGACGAAGTCGGTTGCTCGGTGGTCGACGAGCTGACGTTGCGGTCCCCGCTGGTGATTCCCGGCGGCAATTCGGTTGCGGTGCAAGTGGTCGTCGGTGCGGCCGCCGACGAGACCGGGCAGCGCAGCGTGTCCATCTACTCCCACGCCGACGTCGACGGCGCGTGGGTGTGCCATGCCGAGGGAACCTTGAGCGCCGCGACCGTCGAACCCGACGCGGACCTGTCGGTCTGGCCTCCGGCGGGTGCAGTCGGGATCGACCTGTCCGACGGCTACGAGCGGCTGGCCCAGCAGGGCTACGGGTACGGACCGGCGTTTCGCGGGCTGACCGCATTGTGGTCCCGAGGCGAGGAATTGTTCGCCGAGGTGACATTGCCGGAGGCGGCCGGCGGCGCCACCGGATTCGGCGTGCACCCCGCCCTGCTGGACGCCGCGCTGCACGCGGCGGTACTGGCGAACCCGGCGGGCGACGTGGTGCTGCCCTTCTCCTGGCAGGGCGTGTCGTTGCATGCCGCGGGGGCGTCGAGTGTGCGAGCGCGGATCGCGCCGGTCGGACAGTCGGCGGTCTCGGTGGAACTGGCCGACGGGTTGGGTCTGCCGGTGTTGTCGGTGCAGGCGATGGCGGCCCGCCCGATCTCCGAGCAGCGGTTGCGGGCCGCGGTCTCCGGGACCGGTCCCGACCGGCTGTTCGAGATGGCCTGGGCGCCGGCCACCTCCGCCGGCGCCGACATTCCGTCCTACCAGATCTTCGAATCCGTTGCGTTGCATACCGATCCGGTGAGCGAAACATATGAGCGCACCCGCAGCGCACTGACCGCCGTGCAGTCCTGGCTGAGCGACCATGAATCGGGAGTCTTGGTGGTCGCGACCCGAGGCGCGGTGGCGCTGCCGGGCGACGACGTCACCGATCTGCCGGGCGCGGCGGTCTGGGGTCTGGTGCGCTCGGCGCAGACCGAGAATCCGGGCCGGCTGGTGTTGGTCGATTCCGATGCGCCCGTTGATGATTCGACGGTAGCGGCCGCGCTCGCGGTCGGGGAGCCGCAGGTGTTGCTGCGGGCGGGGCAGGCCTACACCCCGCGGGTGCGCGCCAGTCGTGCCGTCGACGGCATCCTGGATCCGCCGGCCGGGGAGGGACCGTGGCGGCTGGGGCTCAGCAGCGCAGGCACATTCGAGAACCTGCAACTGGAACCGGTGCCGAACGCCGGCGCCCCGTTGCAGCCGGGTTATGTCCGGGTCGCGCTGCGGGCCATCGCGGCCAACTTCCGCGACATCATGATCACCCTGGGCATGTTCACCCACGAAGCGCTGCTGGGCGGTGAAGGTGCCGGTGTGGTCGTCGAAGTCGGCCCCGGCGTCACCGATTTCGCGGTCGGCGACGCGGTGTATGGCTTCTTCCCCGACACCAGCGGCACCCTGGTGCCCGGCGACGTCCGATTGCTGCTGCCGATGCCTTCGGACTGGACCTACGCCGAAGCCGCCGCGATCTCGGCCGTCTTCACCACCGCGTGGTTCGCGTTCATCGACCTGGCGGCCGCCAAACCAGGGCAACGGGTCCTGATCCACGCCGCCGCGGGTGGCGTGGGCATGGCCGCCACCCAGCTGGCCCGGCACCTGGGTCTGGAAGTGTTCGCCACCGCCAGCAAGGGCAAGTGGGACACGCTGCGCGCGATGGGATTCGACGAGGACCACATCTCCGATTCGCGCAGCCTGGAGTTCGAGGAGAAGTTCCGCACCGTCACCGGTGGGGCGGGATTCGACATCGTGCTGGACTCGCTGGCCGGCGAATTCGTCGACGCCTCACTGCGTTTGGTCGCACCCGGTGGCATCTTCCTGGAAATGGGCAAGACCGACATCCGCGACCCCGGCGCGGTCGCCCAGGAGTACCCGGGCGTGCGGTACCGGGCCTTCGACCTGTTCGAACCCGGCCGTCCTCGCATGCACGAGTACATGCTGGACCTCGCCGAACTCTTCGACACCGGCGTGCTGCGCCCGTTGCCGGTCACGACGTTCGACATCCGGCGGGCACCGGCGGCGCTGCGATACCTGAGCCAGGCGCGCCACATCGGCAAGGTCGTCCTGACGCTGCCCGACGCATGGGCACAGGGCACGGTGCTGATCACCGGTGGCACCGGCATGGTCGGTTCGGCGTTGGCGCGTCACGTCGTCGCACGACACGGGGTGCGGCATCTGCTGCTGCTCAGCCGACGCGGCCCGGACGCGCCGGGAGCCGTGGCGTTGACCGCCGAGCTGGAGGCCGCGGGCGCCCAGGTGCAGGTGCTGGCGTGTGACGCGGCCGACCGGCCGACCTTGGCGAAGGTGATCGCCGACATCCCGGTGCAGCGGCCGCTGTCGGCGGTGATCCACGCAGCCGGGGTGCTCGACGATGCGGTGCTCACCTCCCTGACACCGGAGCGGGTTGACCCGGTGTTGCGGGCCAAGGTGGACGGCGCCTGGAACCTGCACGAGTTGACGCGCGACCTGGATGTGTCTGCGTTCGTGCTGTTTTCGTCGATGGCCGGACTGGTGGGCTCGTCGGGGCAGGCCAACTATTCGGCGGCGAACTGCTTCCTGGACGCACTGGCCGCGCACCGGCGCGCCCATCGGCTGCCGGCGATGTCGCTGGGCTGGGGGCTGTGGGATCAGGCCAGCGACATGACGGGCGGGCTGGACGCCGCCGATCTGGCACGTCTGGGCCGCGAAGGGGTCCTGGCGTTGTCGTCGCAGGAGGCGCTGGAACTGTTCGACACCGCGTTGATCGTCGACGAGCCGTTCCTGGTGCCTGCCCGTATCGACCTGTCCGCGTTGCGGGCCCACGCGGTCGCGGTGCCGCCGATGTTCCGCGATCTCGTCAACGCGCCGACCCGCCGTCAGGTGGACGACTCACTGGCCGCCGCCAAGTCGAAATCCGCTCTCGCGCAACGCTTGCATGCGCTGTCAGAGCCCGAGCAGCATGCTCTGTTGCTGGACCTGGTGCGTTCCCACATCGCTACGGTGCTCGGTAACGTCACCCCGGAGGCCGTCGACCCCGACAAGGCTTTCCAGGAGTTGGGTTTCGACTCGCTGACCGCCGTGGAGATGCGCAACCGCCTCAAAACCGCGACCGGCCTTTCGCTTTCACCGACCCTCATCTTCGACTATCCGACCCCCAACGGCCTGGCCTCCTACATCCGCACCGAACTCGCCGGCGTGCCGCAGGAGATCAAGCACGTCCCGGCGGTGCGCACCGACACCACTGACGACCAGATCGCGATCGTCGGCATGTCGTGCCGCTACCCGGGTGGGGTGCAATCCCCGGAAGACCTCTGGGACATGGTGATCCGGGGCCGCGATGTGCTGTCGGATTTCCCGACCGATCGGGGCTGGGACCTGGGCGGGCTCTACAACCCCGATCCCGACGTCGCCGGCACCTGCTACACGCGCACCGGCGGCTTCCTGGACGGTGTCGCCGACTTCGACCCGGCGTTCTTCGGGATCGCGCCCAGTGAAGCGCTGGCGATGGATCCTCAGCAACGTCTGTTCCTGGAACTGTCCTGGGAAGCGTTGGAGCGCAGCGGAATCGACGCCGCGGCACTGCGCGGCAGCGCGACCGGTGTGTTCGCCGGCGTGTACACCCAGGGTTACGGGATCGGCGCGGCGCAGACCGCGGAGGGTTTCCGGTTGACCGGGCAGTCCTCGAGTGTCGCGTCGGGCCGGGTGGCGTATGTGCTGGGTCTGGAAGGTCCGGCGGTCTCGGTGGATACGGCGTGTTCGTCGTCGTTGGTGGCGTTGCACATGGCGGTGCAGTCGCTGCGGTCGGGGGAGTGCGATCTTGCGCTGGCTGGTGGGGTCACCGTCAACGCCACACCGGACATCTTCGTGGAGTTCAGCCGCATGCGCGGACTGTCGGCCGACGGGCGCTGCAAGGCTTTCGCCGGCGCGGCCGACGGCACCGGCTTCTCCGAGGGCGGCGGAATGCTGGTGGTGGAGCGGCTTTCGGACGCGCAGCGGCTGGGGCATCCGGTGCTGGCGGTGGTGCGGGGTTCGGCGATCAACCAGGACGGCGCCTCCAACGGCTTGACCGCGCCGAACGGTCCCTCGCAGCAGCGGGTGGTGCGGGCGGCGCTGGCCAACGCGGGTTTGTCGGCGGCCGATGTGGATGCGGTCGAGGGGCACGGCACCGGCACCACGCTGGGCGATCCCATCGAGGCCCAGGCGCTGCTGGCCACTTACGGGCAGGGCCGCACCCAACCGTTGTGGTTGGGGTCGGTCAAGTCGAACATGGGTCACACCCAGGCCGGTGCCGGTGTGGCCGGTGTGATCAAGATGGTCCAGGCAATGCGGCACGAGGTGTTGCCGGCGACGTTGCACGTCGACATGCCCAGCCCGCATGTGGACTGGACGACCGGTTCTGTTGCGCTGCTGACCGAATCTCAGGGATGGCCGGCCGAGGGCGGGCCCCGGCGCGCGGGGGTGTCGTCGTTCGGGATCAGCGGCACCAACGCCCATGTGATCATCGAGTCGGTGCCGGCGGCGCCGCCTCGGGAGCCCGGCCCGGTGCGGCATGCGGTGCCCTGGGTTGTCTCGGCCAAGTCCGCCGCGGCGCTGCGCACGCAGGCGGCCCGGTTGGCCGAATACATCGGTGCCCGCGCCGCTTTGGATGCCGTCGACGTCGGTTGGTCCCTGGCCAGCCGGTCCGCCTTCGAGCACCGCGCGGTCGTCGTCGGTGAAGACCGGGACGCTCTGCTGGCCGGCCTCTCGGAGTTGGCTTCCGAGGATGGGACCGGTGCAGGCATCCAAGGGGTCGCTCAGCCCGGCAAGACCGCCTTCGTGTTCCCGGGTCAAGGCGCCCAGATGCTGGGCATGGGAATACGATTGCACGCGGCCTATCCGGTGTTCGCCGAGGCGTTCAACGCCGTCGTCACCGAATTGGACCGCCACCTGCTGCGCCCACTGCGTGAGGTGATGTGGGGTCCGGAGGAAAGCCTGCTCAACAGCACCGAGTTCGCGCAGCCTGCGTTGTTCGCCGTCGAGGTCGCGCTGTTCCGGTTGCTGGAATCCTGGGGTGTGCGAGCCGATTTCGTGATGGGGCATTCCGTCGGCGAGCTGTCGGCCGCACACGTGGCCGGTGTGCTGTCGTTGGAGAACGCCGCGGTCCTGGTCGCCGCGCGGGGCCGGTTCATGCAGCGCCTCGACGCCGGCGGCGCCATGGCCGCGGTGCAGGCCACCGAGGACGAGGTCAGGCCGCTGCTGGGTCCCGAGGTCAGCATCGCCGCCGTCAACGGCCCTGCCTCGGTCGTCATTTCGGGTGCCTCCGACCAGGTGGCCGCGCTGGTCGACCAATTCCGTGCCGACGGTCGCCGGGTCCACCCGCTCGCGGTGTCACACGCGTTCCACTCGGCACTGATGGACCCGATGATCGACGAGTTCGGGGCGGTCGCCGCCGGACTTCCATTCGGACCGCCCACAATCCCGGTCATCTCGAACGTGACCGGCGCGCTTGCCGGAGACGACTTCGGCACGGCCGCCTACTGGAAACGTCATGTGCGGGAAGCGGTTCGGTTCTCCGACAGCATCCGCTTCGCACAGTCGGCCGGCGCGACCCGCTTCCTCGAGGTCGGTCCCAGCGGTGGTTTGACGGCCGCCATCGAAGAGTCGCTGCCCGATGCCGCGGTCGCCACGATCAGCACGATGCGTAAGGACCGGCCCGAACTGACGACGCTGACCACTGCGATGGCCCAGGCATTCGTCGCGGGTGTGCCGGTGGATTGGCAGGCGTTGCTGGGGCAGGCCGATTTCGTCGAACTGCCCACGTATGCCTTTGAGCGACGCAGGTTTTGGCTGTCCAATGACGGCGCGACGGTGGACGCGGCCGGCTTGGGCTTGACCGCGGGCGAGCACGCGTTGCTGGGCGCGGTCGTCGAATTGCCGTCGTCGGGCGGGGTGGTGCTGACCGGTCGGCTTTCCTCGGCCGCCCACGGCTGGCTGCGCGACCACGCGGTGGGTGGCGTGGTGATCTTCCCGGGTGCCGGTTTCGTGGAGCTGGCCATCCGCGCCGGTGACCAGGTCGGCTGCTCGGTGGTCGACGAACTGACCCTGGCCGCTCCGCTGATCGTGCCCGAATCGGGTTCGGTGGCAGTGCAAGTCGTGGTCGACGCCGCGGACGAAACCGGTTCCCGCCCGGTGTCGGTGTTCTCCCGCGCCGAAGGATCGGGATGGCTGCTGCACGCCGAGGGAGCGGTGAGTGCCGGTGCCGCGCAGTCCGGTACGGATCTGTCGGTGTGGCCGCCGGTGGGAGCCCAGCCCGTGGACGTGTCCGGAACCTATGAGCGGCTGGCCGAAAGTGGGTATGGCTACGGTCCGGCGTTCCAGGGTCTGACCGCGATGTGGCGGCGCGGTGACGACGTGTTCGCCGAAGTGACGCTGCCTGCCACGGCCGGGTTGTCCCCGACGGGCTTCGGGGTGCATCCGGTGGTGCTGGATGCGGCCCTGCACGCGCTGATCGCGACCGGGGATGTGATCGACCGTGCCGACGGGGTCCTGGTCCCGTTCGCCTGGCAGGGCGTATCCCTGCACGCGGCGGGAGCGTCGGCGGTGCGGGCCCGCATCACGCCGACCGGACCGTCGTCGGTGTCGGTGGAACTGGCCGACGCGCTGGGTCTGCCGGTGTTGTCGGTGGCCTCGATGGTGGCCCGCCCGGTGACCGAGCAGCAGCTCAAGGCCGCCCTGTCCGGTTCCGGCGCCGACCGGCTGTTCGACGTGGTCTGGTCGCCGTCACCGGCGTCGACGACCGATGGCACCCCGGTCTACCAAGTGTTCGAGTCGCAACCCGTCGCCGGCGACACCCTCGCCGGGGTGTACGCGGCGACGCACGCCGCGCTGCGAGCCGTCCAGTCCTGGCTCGCCGAACACGACGCCGGAGTGCTGGTGGTGGTCACCAGAGGCGCCGTGGCGGCGCCCGGCGAGGACGTCACCGACCTGGCCGGAGCCGCGGTCTGGGGCCTGGTGCGGTCGGCCCAGACCGAGCATCCGGGCCGGATCGTGTTGGTGGACACCGACGTATCCATCGGCGACGACGAAGCGGCGGCCGTCCTGGCGGTGGGTGAGCCGCAGGTCTTGTTGCGCAACGGAACCACCCACATCGCACGGGTACACGGCAGCCGCGCCGCACGCGGGCTGTTGACCCTGCCCGCCGAGGGCCCCTGGCGATTGGGCATGAGCACCCCGGGCACGTTCGAGAACCTGCGCGCCGAACCGATCCCCGACCTCGAGGGTCCGTTGCCGCCGCGTCAGGTCCGCATCGCCACCACGGCGATGGCCGCCAACTTCCGCGACGTGATGATCGCGCTGGGACTCTACCCCGACGCCCACGCGGCCATGGGCGTCGAGGCCGCCGGAACGGTGATCGAAACCGGTTCGCAGGCAACCCGTTTCGCGGTGGGCACTCGGGTCACCGGGCTGTTCCCGGACGGAACCGGGACCGTGGCCACCACCGACGAACGGCTGCTGATCGAGATACCGGCCGGGTGGTCCGACACCGCCGCGGCCACCGCCCCCGTGGTCTTCGCGACCGCCTACTACGCGCTGAAGGTCCTCGCCGATGTGCGGCCCGGGCAACGGCTGCTGGTGCATGCGGCCGCCGGCGGGGTGGGCATGGCCGCGGTGCAGCTGGCCCGGCACTGGGGTGTGGAGGTCTTCGCCACCGCCAGCAAGGGCAAGTGGGACACGTTGCGGGCCTTGGGGTTCGATGACGATCACATCGCCGATTCACGCAGCCTGGAGTTCGAGGAGAAGTTCCGCGCGGTAGCCGCCAGGGCAGGCGCAGCCGGAATGGATGTCGTGCTCGATTCACTGTCCGGCGATTTCGTCGACGCCTCGTTACGACTGGTCACCCCGGGCGGGATCTTCCTGGAAATGGGTAAGACCGACATCCGCGATGCCGCTGTGGTGGCCGAGCAACACACCGGTGTGCGCTACCGCGCCTTCGACCTGTTCGAGGCCGGGCCCGACCACATCCAGCGGATGCTGAGCGAACTGTCCGAACTGTTCGCCGCCGGCGTGCTGAATCCGTTGCCGGTTACCACGTTCGACGTTCGACGGGCACCGGCCGCGTTGCGCTACCTGAGCCAGGCGCGTCACGTCGGCAAGGTGGTGATGACCACCAGTTCTGCGGTGGCGGACGGCACGGTCCTGATCACCGGCGGCACCGGCATGGCGGGTTCCGCGCTGGCCCGGCACCTGGTCACCCGCCACCGGGCGCGCCACCTGGTGCTGGTGAGTCGTCGTGGGCCGGATGCACCGGGGGCGGCGGAACTGACCGAAGAGTTGACCGAGGCCGGCGCCGCCGTTCGGGTAATCGCCTGTGACGCCGCCGATCGGGACGCCTTGGCCGAGGTGATCGCCTCCATCCCGGCGCAGCATCCGTTGTCGGCGGTGATCCACGCGGCGGGGACCCTGGACGACGCGGTGGTGACGTCGCTGACCCCGGACCGCGTCGATGCGGCGCTGCGGGCCAAGATCGACGCGGCCTGGAACCTGCACGAGTTGACCCGCGACCTGAAACTGTCCGCGTTCGTGATGTTTTCGTCGATCGCGGGTCTGGCCGGCGCCTCCGGGCAGGCCAACTACGCGGCGGGCAACTCGTTCCTGGACGCGCTGGCCGCCCACCGGCACGCACACGGGCTGCCGGCCATCTCCCTGGGCTGGGGGCTGTGGGACCAGACCAGCAGCATGACCGGCGAATTGGGCAAGGCCGATCTGGCCCGCTTCGCCCGCGACGGCATCGTGGCGATGTCGTCGGACGAAGCACTCGAACTGCTCGACACCGCGCTGATCCTCGACGAGCCGTTCCTGCTGCCGGCCCACATCGACCTGGTGGCGCTGCGCGCCAAGTTCGACGCCGGCACGTTGCCGCCGATGTTCGTCGACCTGATCAACGCTCCGGCGCGACGGCAGGTCGACGACTCACTGGCCGCCGCCAAGTCGAAATCCGCGCTGCTGCAACGCCTGGACGGCCTGCCCGAGGATGAGCAGCACACCATCCTGCTGGATCTGGTGCGCTCGCACATCGCCACCGTACTGGGCAGCGGCACACCGGAATCCATCCATCCCGACCGCGCCTTCCAGGAACTGGGCTTCGACTCGCTGACCGCGGTCGAGATGCGTAACCGGCTCAAAGCCGCCACCGGCCTGCCGCTTTCGCCGACACTGATCTTCGACTACCCGAACTCGGCGGCGCTGGCCGGCTACTTCCGTCAGGAGTTGCTCGGCAGCGACAGCCCGCAGGCTCAACCCGCGGCGCCGGGTGAAGAGGAGCTGCAGCGCGTGGTCGCGTCCATTCCGGTGCGGCGACTGCGTCAGGCCGGCGTGCTGGATCTGTTGCTGAGCCTTGCCGACGAGGCCAACGCTACGGACGGCGACCGCAACGGCGCCCAGGACGCGCCGGGTGGGACGGCCGTGAAGGACATCGCCGACATGGACCTCGACGATCTGGTCAGCGCGGCGTTCATGGACGACGACGAATAGTGGCAATGCAGTGAGGGTCGCCGTCACCGGGGCCAGCGGAGTCCTCGGCCGCGGCCTGGTCGCCAGGCTGCTCAGCCAGGGCCACGAAGTGGTGGGGATCGGCACCCGCCGGCCCGAAAGCTGGCCGAGCGCAGCCGAGTTCGTTGCCACGGACTTCCGCGACGCGGCGACGGTGCGGCGGGCCGTTTCCGGCGCGGACGCGGTCGCGCATCTCGAGCCCGCACCCGACGCCATGTCCGACGTCCTGGAGGCCGACAGCAAACGCATCGTGTTCGCGTCCTCGGCGCGCGTCTACGGCGACGTGATCGGACCGGTGACCGAGGACGCCGTGATGGCTTCCGACGGCCCGGGAAACGCGCACGCCGAACGGCTGCTTGCGGCGTCCGGAACACCGTGGGTCGCGGTGCGTTTGCCGCTCGTGGTGGGCCGCGGTGCCGACGACGAGCTGCGCCGTGTCGCGGCGCTACCGGTGCTGCCCGTCGACTCCGCCGATCGCCGGGTGCAACTGGTGCACATCGACGACGCGCTGCGGCTGCTGAACGCAGCACTGGTGGTCGACGAGTTCGTCAGCGGCCCAGTCAATCTCGCGGCGTCAGGCTCGCTGACCTGGCGGCAGGTGGCGGCGGCCCTGGGTCGTCGGGTCCTGCCGGTCGGCACCAAACTCGCCGGGCGGAGCGGTTTCTCGGTCCTGCGGAGTGCTGCACTGCTGGATACCTCGCGGTTGCAGCACGTTTGGGAGTTCACCCCGGCCTGGACCGCCGAGGAATGCCTGGAGGATTTCGCCTTGGCGGTGCGAGGTCGAGTCACGCTGGGCAAGCGGGTGCTGTCGGTGCCGTGGCGATTGGCGCCCGTCCAGGATCTGCCGGCGGTCGACACCGCCGCAGACGACGGCGTCGTACCGCAATTGGCCGGCCCGGAAGGGGCCAACGGCGAGTTCGACACCCCGATCGACCCGCGGTTCCCGACGTTCCTGGCCACCAACTTGTCCGAGGCGCTGCCCGGGCCGTTCTCGCCGTCGTCGGCGTCGGTGACGGTACGGGGACTCCGCGCCGGCGGTGTCGGTATCGCCGAACGGTTGCGGCCGGGTGGTGTGGTGCAGAAGGAGATCGCGATGCGCACGGTCGCGGTGTTCGCGCACCGGCTCTACGGCGCGATCACGTCAGCGCACTTCATGGCCGAGACCGTCCCGTTCGCCAAACCGACGACCATCGTCAGCAACAGCGGATTCTTCGGTCCGAGCATGGCCTCGCTGCCGATCTTCGGTGACCAACGGCCACCGTCGCAGACCAATCCCGTTCGCCGCCAACTGCGGACCTTGCGCAACATCGG
The DNA here is from genome assembly GCF_059813095.1 of Mycobacterium sp. NGS22. NCBI lineage: Bacteria > Bacillati > Actinomycetota > Actinomycetes > Mycobacteriales > Mycobacteriaceae > Mycobacterium > Mycobacterium sp. NGS22. Next base: position 53,183 of record NZ_JCALDY010000023.1, on the reverse strand, counting down.
GGTGTTCGGCGTCAACCTGGTGGGTCTGTCCGCCGGCTCGCCGCTCGACACCGGTGACTACATCGCCGATATCGAGCGCCTGGAACAACTCGTCGGTGACGACGTCGCCGGCCTCGGCGATCGGAGGCTGCGCAGCCTGATCCTGTTGGCGCGCGACCACGTCGTGCACGGCTGGCTGCTGGCGTCGGGTTCGTTCATGCTGTGCGCGGCGTTCAACGTGTTGCTGCGCGGGTTGTGCGGACGGGACACCGCCCCGGCGGCCGGACCGGAACTGGTCAGCGCCCGGTCGGTGGAGGCGGTGCAGCGCCTGGTGGCGGCGGCCCGCTCCGATCCGACGGTGCTGCGTGTGCTCGCAGAACCCGGCGAACGACTGGACAAGCTGGCCGTGGAGGCTCCGGAGTTTCACTCCGCGGTGCTGGCCGAGCTGGCATTGATGGGACACCGCGGCCCGGCCGAAGTAGAGATGCTGTCGACGAGTTACGCCGACGATCCCGAGCTGCTGATTCGGATGGTGACCAAGACACTCGGTGCACCGCCCGCGCCGGCGCCACGACACACGCCGATTCCGTTGCGCGCCAAGCCGATTGCTGTGCTGGCCGCACGGCAGTTGCGCGACCGTGAGGTGCGCCGCGACCGGATGGTGCGCGCCATCTGGGTGCTGCGCGGGCTGCTGCGCGAGTACGGGCGTCGGCGGGCCGAGGAAGGCGTGTTCGGGTCCCCCGACGACGTGTTCTACCTGCTGGTCGACGAGCTCGACGCGTTGCCGCCCAACGTTTCCGAGTTGGTGGCCCGGCGTCGCGCCGAGCAGCGCCGCCTGATCGCCGTCGTCCCGCCGATCGTGTTCAGCGGCGCCTGGCAGCCGACCACGTCGTCGGCGGCGGTGCTGGCCGGCGGGGACACCCTGCGCGGAGTCGGTGTCTGCGGCGGCCGGGTGCGCGGGCGGGTGCGGATCGTGCGCCCGGAGACCATCGACGACCTGCAACCCGGTGAGATCCTCGTCGCCGAAGTCACCGACGTCGGTTACACCGCCGCGTTCTGTTACGCCGCCGCGGTGGTCACCGAGCTGGGCGGGCCCATGTCCCATGCCGCCGTGGTGGCCCGCGAGTTCGGGTTCCCGTGCGTCGTCGACGTGCGGGACGCGACCCGCGTGTTGCCCTCGGGTGCGCTGGTCGAAGTCGACGGCACGACGGGCGAAATCCACCTTCTCGAACCCTGATCGAGCTACTCTGTGCTGCACGTCCGACGAGGGCCGGGAGGTGCGCAATGTCGTTCGTGGTTGCGACGCCCGAGTTAATGTCGGCTGCCGCAGCGCAATTGGCGACAATCGGGTCAGCGGTCAACGCCGCCAACGCATTTGCCGCAACCCCGACGGTCGAGGTGCTCGCCGCCGGGGCCGACGAAGTGTCGGCGGCCGTGGCGGCCCTGTTCGGTCGGCACGCGCTGGGGTATCAAGCGCTCAGCGCGCAAGCGGAAACCTTCCACGCGCAGGTCGTGGCAACACTCGCCGCCGCGACCCAGGCGTATGCAGGTGCCGAAACCGCCGCCGCGGCGCCGCTGACCGACCTGCTCAACTTGATCAACACGCCGTTCCGGCTGGTGCTGGGCCGTCCGCTGATCGGCAACGGCACCGACGGGGTCGCCGGCACCGGAGCCGACGGCGGCGCCGGGGGACTGCTGTTCGGCAACGGGGGCGCCGGCGGTTCTGGCGGCGGTGCGCATCCGGCGGGCGGGCGAGGCGGCGCCGCGGGACTACTCGGCAATGGCGGGGCGGGCGGTGCGGGCGCCGAAGGAGCCGTCGGAGGTTCGGGCGGCAACGGCGGCTGGTTGTTCGGCAACGGCGGCGTCGGGGGCGCCGGCGGTGATGCTCCGCTCGGTATCGGCGGTCTCGGAGGGGCCGGCGGCCAGGCGATCCTGCTCGGCGCCGGAGGGGGCGGTGGCGCCGGCGGGCAGGGCGCCAGCGGCGGCGGCAACGGCGGTGCCGGTGGGTGGGGCGGACTGTGGGCCGGTAACGGCGGAGCCGGCGGCGCGGGCGGTTTGGCCACCGCCGCGGGTAACGGCGGGATCGGTGGCGCCGGCGGTAACGCGTGGTTGGTCGGCGACGGCGGGGCCGGCGGCCACGGTGCCGCGGCCACGGCCCCCGCAGACACTGGCGGGCTCGGCGGCGGCGGAGGTGCCGGGGGCAGCGGCGGGCTGTTGTTCGGCAACGGCGGGACCGGTGGCGGAGGCGGGACCAGCGCTGCCGGCGGCATCGGCGGCGCGGGCGGTCTCGGCGGCAATGCCGGGCTGATCGGGTCCGGCGGCGCCGGAGGCGGCGGCGGCCTGGGCGGCGGGCACTTCAGTGAAACCGGCGGCAGCGGCGGCAGCGGCGGCGCGGGTGGCTGGTTGTTCGGCAACGGCGGTGCCGGCGGAGCCGGCGGCGACGCGCTGACCCAGGCGAGCGGCGCGGGTGGTGACGGCGGTGTCGGTGGCGCGGGCGGTGCCGCCAGGCTGTTCGGCGACGGCGGGCTCGGCGGGGCGGGAGGTGCCGGCGGTCAGGCGAACGGCGCCGGCGATGCGGGGGGAGCGGGCGCGCGTGGCGGTCGCGGCGGCTCCGGTGGCTGGGTCTTCGGCAACGGCGGCGGCGGTGGTCGCGGCGGGGTCGGCGGATCGTCGGACACCGCAGCCGGCGGGCCGGGCGGGGCCGGCGGCGACGGGGGATCGACCACCCTGGTCGGCGACGGCGGCAATGGTGGCGCAGGCGGGGCCGGGGGACAGGGCGCGATCGTCGGCACCGGCGGCCCGGGCGGCACTGGTGGCGCGGCGGGGCTGCTGTTCGGCAGCGACGGCAGCACCGGCGCGGCGGGCTAGAGCGACCAGCTGTTGGGCTCGGGCCGGAAGCAGAACGCGGGCGCGGGCGGCAGCGGGCGTCGCTCACCGATCGTGATCGCGTCCATGATCAACGCGACATAGCGTTGCCAGCCGTTGCCGGTGTCCATCGTCGACAGCACGCTGTAGAGCATCGCGATCAGCCGGGGTAGGTCGTCGGCGACCAGGTCGTCGCGGATCCGGCCTTCCCGCTGCCCGCGGCGCACCAGCTCGCCGAGCGCCTCGTTCAACTCGTCCGAGACGTCGGCGGTCAGCGATCCGGCGCGTCGGGCGGCCATCAACAGGTTCTGGTCCCGGGCCCCGAGCGTGATCGCCGCTTCGATCAACTGAGTGAGGCCGCGCAGCGGGTCGGCGCAACGCAGTGCATCAGCCAGCGCCGGGCCCAGTTCCTCGCCGATGCTCTGATCCAGGGCCGCCCGGACCAGTTCGCCCTTGGTGGGGAACCGGCGGTACAAGGTCCGCTCGCCGACGCCGGCGCGACGCGCGACGGCCTCCACCGGGGCGTCCGGACCGAGTTCGCCGTAGACGTCCCGCGCGGCACGCAGAATCCGCTCGACATTGCGGGCGGCATCGGCTCGCAGAGTCGGCCGGTCTTCGACGGCTGTCACCGCTACAGCGTAACCGCCGGTTGACTGCCGATGCCGACAGCTCTACGCTCGAACAACTGGCAGACCTCTGACACTTAACGGGAATCAGCTTTGATGTCAACCACTTCCGATGTGCGCTCCGAACCGGAGCTGCCGGTGATTCCCGTCCCACGCGCGCCGCACTGCCCGCTGGCGCCGCCCGCCGACTTCGCCGACTGGCGCGACGGGCAGGGCTTGCGGCGGGTGATGTGGCACGGCCAACCGGCCTGGATGGTCAGCCGCTATCAGGACATCAGAGCGGCGTTGACCGATCCACGCCTGTCGGCGGACACCATCCCGGATTTCATGAAGCCGCAGAGCACCGAGAACACGCCGGTGATGTTCGCCCGGGTCGACGATCCCGAGCACCACCGGTTGCGCCGGATGCTGACCACCAACTTCACCTTCCGGCGCACCGAGACGATGCGTCCGCAGATCCAGGAGCTGGTCGACCATTACCTGGACCGCATGATCGACAAGGGACCCCCCGCCGACCTGGTCCGCGACTTCGGGCTGCCGGTGCCGTCCATGGTGATCGCCCTGCTGCTGGGGGTACCGCCCGCGGATCTGGAGATCTTCCAGCACCACACCACGGTCGGTCTGGACACCCGGTCTTCCGACGAAGAGAAGGCGCAGGCCTTCATGGCGATGTACTCCTACATCCAGGAGTTGGTGGATCGAAAGCAGCACGAGCCCGGCGACGACCTGATCAGCCGGCTGGTCACCGACTATGTGGCGACCGGGCAGCTCAACCGAGAGACCGCGGGCATGACCAGTGTGATCATGATGCAGGCCGGTCACGAAACCACCGCCAACATGATCTCGCTGGGAACGGTTGCGCTGCTGGAGAATCCGGAACTGTTCGCCCGTCTCGGGCAGACCGACGATCATGCCGTCATCGCCAACATCGTCGAGGAGCTGATGCGCTACCTGAGCATCGTGCACAGCCAGGTGGACCGGATAGCGACCGAAGACTTGATGCTGGGCGGTCAGTTGATCCGTGCCGGGGACGCCGTCCTGATGAATCTGCCGGCCGGAAACTGGGATGCCGACTTCGTCGACGATCCGGAAGTCCTCGATCCCGACCGAAACACCCGCGGCCACTTGGGTTTCGGCTACGGCGTGCACCAATGCATCGGGGCGAACCTGGCGCGCGTCGAGATGCAGGTTGCATTCGCGACGCTGGCGCGGCGGCTGCCCGGATTGAAGCTCGCGGTGCCGGCGGATCGGCTGCAATTCAAGGAATCATCCGACATCTACGGCATGAAAGAGTTGCCGGTCAGTTGGTGACGGTGAACGGCCTGCGCTTCGACGACCGAGTAGCCGTGATCACCGGCGCCGGTGGAGGTCTGGGTGAGCAGTACGCGTTGCTGCTGGCCTCCCGCGGCGCGCGGGTCGTGGTCAACGACATCGGATCGTCGGTGACCGGCGAAGGATCCGACGCCGCGGCGGCCGACGCGGTCGCGGAAGCGATCCGCGAACAGGGCGGCCAAGCCGTCGCCGACACGCACAGCGTCACCGACCCCCAAGGCGGACAAGCGATCATCGACACCGCGCTGGCGGCCTGGGGGCGGGTGGACATCGTGATCAACAACGCCGGGATCGTCGGTGACGCGCCGTTCGAGGACATGACCGCCGACCGTGTCCAACCGCTGCTCGACGTGCACCTCAAGGGTGCGTTCCACGTGACCCGCCCGGCGTGGAAAGTGATGCGCGAGCAGCGGTATGGACGCGTGCTCAACACCTGCTCGGCAGCCGGGATCCTGGGCGCGGAGAACATGAGCAACTACGGGGCGGCCAAGACCGGTCTGATTGGTCTGACGCGCGTGCTGGCGGCCGAAGGCGCCAAGGACAACATCAAGGTCAACGCCATCTCGCCGATCGCGCTCACCCGGATGTTGACGCATTCCATCGATCAGACCGGTGACCCGGACGATCCGGGCGCGCAGGCGGTGCTGGATGACCTTGTCGGGCAATACCTTCGGCGGCTGGATCCGGGCCTGGTGGCCCCGGTTGCGGCGTTTCTGACGCACGCGGACTGTCCGGTTTCCGGCGAGATCTACACCGTCGGCGCCGGCCACGTCGCCCGGTTCTTCGTCGGCCGGACCAGAGGTTTCTACAGTCCCACGCTGTCCGTCGAGCAGGTGCGTGACCATCTCCAGGAAATCCGCGACGAAACGGGCTATACCGTTCCCGGCGGCCCTGGCGACGAGATGACCGAACTGTTCGCCACCATCATGAGCAACTGAACGCCACACCGACACCGTCGGGTGGCGGCACCGACTTCAGACACCCGAACGGTTCGATACCCGCGGCGCTGAACCGGGCGGCGGACTGGTGGGCGTAATTCACACAGAACAGGCCGGCTTGGTCTGCGCGGCAGCGAAAGTCGCCGAAGGACACCGCGTCACCGTTGGCCAACTCCGCCCCGGTGCCGGCGAGAAACGGCCCCGGATCGGCGCGCGCCGCGCCGATCTGCAGGCGGGCGCCGTCGAAGTCGACCCACCCGCCCTTCCACTCGCCATAGGCCGTCTCGGGAGGCGGCGGGGGACTGGCCAGCTCGACCAGACACGACAGCAGGCCGGCGGTGTGCTCGGCGTCCGTCGTGCACTTGGCCTTGGCCCCCGCAGCGCTGAACGCGGTATTGCCGGCGAGCTGGTAGCGGGCCGGATCGACCGGATGAGCTGCTTCGATCCAGGCGATGACGGCACCGATCGGCGCCCCGGCCACCGGTGGGGTCGACGCCGGTTTGCTGCTGGTCGGTACGGCCGACGTGGACCCCGTCCCCGGTGTTGCCGGTTCACCGGTGTTCGAGTGCGAGCAACCGGCGACCAGCAACGGGATTGCGACCAGCGCGGCGATCCGCATGACATGAGGCTAGCCGCCAGACAGCAGATTTCGGCGCTACCCGCGCCGTGCCCGCGACGATTCCGCTACCGTCGATCTATGCATGAGCGCACCGTCCGCGCCCGTACAACCGCCGGCACCGTCGAAGGGTTCACCCGCGACGGCGTCAACCGCTGGCGATCCATTCCCTACGCCCGCCCACCGGTGGGCGCGTTGCGCTATCGCGCGCCGCAACCGGCGCAGCCCTGGTCCGGGGTGCGGCACTGCCACGGGTTCACCAACTGCGCGCCTCAGCAGCGCCGCTACACGCTGCTCGGCGTCAACCGGTACCAGCCGATGAGCGAGGACTGCCTGACCCTCAATGTCGTCGCCCCGGAACGCGGCGGCGACGGCCCGCTGCCGGTCATGGTGTTCATTCACGGCGGCGGGTACATCCTGGGCAGTTCGGCCACCCCGATCTACGACGGCGCCGCGCTGGCCCGCCGCGGCTGTGTCTATGTGTCGGTCAACTACCGGCTGGGCGCGCTGGGCTGTCTGGATCTGTCAGCACTGTCCACGGCGGACGTCACCATCGACAGCAACCTGTACCTGCGCGACCTGGTGCTGGCGTTGCGGTGGGTCAAGGACAACATCGCCGGCTTCGGCGGCGACCCGGACAACGTGACGATCTTCGGCGAGAGCGCCGGCGCGCACATCACCGCCACGATGCTCGCGGTGCCCGCCGCCGAGGGCCTGTTCCACCGGGCGATCTCGCAGAGTCCGGCGGCCGGCATGATGCGTTCGCAAGACGTCGCCGCCGAGTTCGCCACCCGCTTCGCGCGGCTTCTCGGCGCCCGCGGGCAGGACGCGGCCGACACGGTGATGCGGGCACCGGCCGCGCAACTCATCGACGCCCAGCACCAGTTGATCGACCAGGGCATGCAGCAGCGGCTGGGCGCCTTCCCGATCGGTCCGGTCTTCGGTGACGACGTGGTGCCCATCGAACCCGTCGAGGCGATGCGTTCGGGTCGGGCGCACCGGGTCCCGCTGATCGTCGGCACCAACGCCGACGAGGGCCGGCTGTTCACCCGGTTCCTCGGGATGCTGCCGACCAACCGCAAGATGGTCGAGGAGCTGCTCGCCGATCTGGAACCCGCTGCCCGCGAACGCATTACCGCCGCCTACCCCAAGTACCCCAAGCAGTCGGCGTGTATCCAGTTAGGCGGTGACTTCGCGTTCTGCACGGCGGCCTGGCAGATCGCCGACGCGCACGGCCTGCACGCGCCCACCTACCTGTACCGGTACGACTACGCGCCGCGGACCCTGCAATGGTCCGGTTTCGGGGCCACCCACGCCACCGAGTTGCTGGCGGTCTTCGACATCTACCGCACCCGGTTCGGCGCGCTGCTCACCGCCGCGGCCGACCAGCGGGCCGCCCTGCGGGTCAGCAACGACGTGCAACGACGCTGGCGGGCGTTCAGTCGTACCGGCGTCCCGGGTGACAACTGGCCGGTCCACACCGACGACGAGCGAGCGGTCCTGGTCTTCGACCGCAAGCCCCGCGTCGAGTTCGACCCGCACCAACACCGTCGGCTGGCCTGGGAGGGTTTCACGCTGGCGCGGTGACCTGGCACGCTGTCCTTCATGGGCACGAACACAGACCAAGCCATTGAGCGTCCCGGCGACCTGACCGCCGAATGGCTGACCGCGGCGGTCCGTGCCGGCGACGTCGCCGAGTTCACCGTCGAACGCATCGGTACCGGCCAGATGAGCGAGTGCTACCGCATCGGGCTGACATACGCCCACCCCGAACCCGTTGCCGGCCGCCCACATTCGGTGGTGTTGAAGGTCGCGGCGACCGACCCGGTGAGCCGACAGACGGGGCTGGCAATGGGCCTCTACGAGCGCGAGGTCCGTTTCTACCACGACATCGCGCCGCGGTTGGGTGGCGCGATCGCGACGTGCTACCACGCCGCCATCGACGTCTCCACTGGAATCTTCGATCTCCTGCTCGACGACGCGGGACCCGCCGCGGCCGGTGACGAGATCGCCGGTGCCACAACCGAACAGGCTCAGCTGGGCGTCACCGAGTTGGGCCGTCTGCACGGGCCGCTGCTGGGGGACGCGACGCTGGCCGACGCCCAGTGGCTCAACCGTGACTCGCCGCTGAACCAGGCATTGGTCACCGCGCTCTACGCCGACTTCGTCAACCGTTACCGCGATCAGATCGCACCCGAACACCGCGCGGTGTGCGAGCGTCTCGTGGAGTCGTTCGACGGATATCTGGCCCAGGAGGCTGCCCGCGGCGGAATCCAGGGCTTGGTGCACGGCGACTACCGGTTGGACAACATGCTTTTCGGTGCCCCGGGAGCCAACCGGGCACTGACGGTTGTCGATTGGCAGACCGTCTCGTGGGGACCGGCACAGACCGATCTGGCTTACTTCCTGGGCTGCGCCCTGCCGGTGGCGGACCGCCGTGACCAGTACGAGGACTTGCTGCGGGCATACCATCAGGCCCTGGGCCCGCAGCCAGCCATCACCCTGGACGAAGTCCGGGAAGGCGTACGCCGGCAGAGTTTCTTCGGCGTGATGATGGCGATCGTCTCGTCGATGCTGGTGGTGCAGACCGAGCGTGGCGACCGGATGTTCATGACGCTGCTGCAACGGCATTGCGAACATGTCCTGGATACCGACGCGTTGGCGACATTGCCCGCGGCCGCGGTACCCGAGCCGCTGCGGCCGGCACCGGAGGACGAACTCGCCCACGCCGCCACCGACGAGCCGCTGTGGAGCGAAAGCTGGTACGCCGATTTCGTCGACCCTGCGGAGGGGCTGGGCGGCTGGTTCCGGCTCGGCTGGATAGCGAACGAGCAGCAGGTGTGGATCCACGCCTTACTGTGCGGGCCGGACCTGCCCACCATCGCCGTCGATACCAAAGTGCCACTGCCACAAAGTCCTTGGGCGGTACGGTCCGACACCCTCGAACTGCACCACGCGGCCGACGACCCGCTGCGCAGCTATCGTGTCGACCTGCGCGCGCAGGGACGCTCGTACGCCGATCCGTCGGCATTGCTGCGCGGCGAAGCGGGAGAGCCCGTCGAACTCGCGATGAATCTGGTGTCGGCCACCAGCGGGATCCCCTACCGGTACCGGGTGACGACGCGGTACGAGATCCCGTGCACCGTGTCGGGCACCGTCACCGTCAAACACGCTCGCTACCAGTTGGATTCGGTCCCCGGACAGCGCGACCACTCGTGGGGGGTACGCGACTGGTGGAGCATGGACTGGATGTGGAGTGCGCTGCACCTCGACGACGGGACCCATCTGCACGCGCTGAGCCTACAGATCCCCGACACCCCGCACCTCAGCATCGGCTACGCCCAGGACGCGGCCGGCAACATCGTCGAGCTGAGCGCGGTGAGCATCCGGGAAGCGTTCGGCGGCAACGGTTTACCGCAGGACACCACACTGCAGATCGAGCCGGGGCAGCTCACCGCAGACGTCGTCGTCCGGGCGCACGCTCCGGTGCGGCTGACCGCCGTCGACGGCCGGGTCAGCCAGTTTCCCCGGGCATGGGTCGAGATCACCACCACCGACGGCCGCAACGGCGTGGGCTGGATGGAATGGAACCGCAGCCGGACCGAACAGAGCCGGTGAAACGTCCGGCGGGCCCCGTCGTCGTGATGGGGGTTTCCGGGTGCGGCAAGTCGACCGTCGGGGCGGCGCTCGCGCAGCGGTTGAATGTGGCTTTCCTGGACGCCGACGCCCTGCACCCCCCAGCAAACGTCACCAAAATGTCTGCCGGGCAACCGCTTTCGGATGCCGACCGGCATCCGTGGCTGGAGCGGGTCGGCGCCTGGCTGACCGGGCACCCTCGATGCGTGGTCAGCTGTTCTGCCCTGAAGCGCAGCTACCGCGATCAATTGCGCGGACACTGCGCCTCAGCGCAGTTCTTGCACCTGGACGGGTCGAGCGACCTGATCGGCGCACGCCTGGCCGCCAGGTCCGGTCACTTCATGCCGGCAACGTTGCTGCAGTCACAACTCGACGCGCTGGAGCCGCTGGGCGCCGACGAGCACGGTGTGGTCGTGCGACTCGCCGAGGACCAGGACGTGAACGCCGTCCTCGACGCGTTCCTCGCTAGCGTCCCCAGCGCTTGCGACGGCTGCTGAGTTCGTCGTCCAGCCGGTCGCGTGCGGTCAGGGCTAGTTCGTTGCTGCGAGCAACCGCCCGGTCGGCGAGTTCGCTGCCTCGGTGCGCGGCCCGGTCGGCGAGTTCGCTGCCCCGGTTCACCGCCCGGTCGGCGAGTTCACTGCCCCGGTGCGCGGCCCGGTCAGCGAGCTCGCTACCCCGATTGGCGGCGCGGTCGGCGAGCTCGCTGCCACGGTGGCGCGCGGTCTCGGCGAACTCCACGCCGCGGGTCTGCGCGGTGTCGGCCAACTTCTTGCCACGCTTGCGCGCCTTCTTGGCATACGGCGCGCTCTTCTCCACCGCGGTGCTGGCCAGCTCTTCTCCGCGCTTGCGGGCCTTCTTCGCGTAGGGCGCGCTCTTCTCGGCAGCCGTGCTGGCCAGTTCGCGACCGCGTTCCAGTGCCGCCTCGGCGTAGGGCTGGCTCTTTTCGGCGGCCGTGCTGGCCAACTCCCGACCACGCTCGAGCGCAGCCTCGGCGTACGGTGCGCTCTTCTCCGCGGCCGTGTTGGCCAGTTCGCGGCTGCGCTCGGCACCGGCCTGCAGGCCATGCACGATCCGCTCACCCAACTCCGAATCCAGGAACGAATCGCTGGACCCGGACACCCGGTCCGACAGCCGCTCGGCGGCGCGGCGACCACGCCAACCCAACGACGGCTTACCCGCGGTGTCGGCGGACGCGATGATCAGCCCGCCCAGCAGACTGACGTCGCCCAGGAACGCGCGCCGCTTCTCGGCCTTGCGTTCCGGGTCGGTTTCGTTCCAAAACTGGTGTGTGCCAAGGTTGCCCGGAATCACGGTCAGCGCCAGCGCCGCCGAAGCCAGCCGCGGCAGCCGGCCCGCGGCCAGCAACACCCCACCGCCGATCTGGACGGCGGCGTTGATTTGAGCGAACGTCTCGGCATCCGCGGGAATGTTGGAACTGACCGACTCCGGCAGCGACTGCAAACCGTCGACAGTCGGTTGTGCGGCTTGAGCTGCGGGTTTCGGGTTCAGCAGCGCCTCTATTCCTTGGCCGATGAAGACAGCTGACAGCATGGGTCGCGCGATTCGTCGGATCAACATGGGCGGTGTGTTCCCCGGTCGGCCAGCCCACAAACCGCTGGATTCGTGCCAATCCTCCGTCCCTGCAGCGGGGGATAGGGTGTACCCCGTGCGGGCACTGATCATCGTCGACATGCAGAACGATTTCTGCGAGAGCGGAGCGGTACCGGTGGCCGGCGCACACGCACTGGCGCAGTCGATCAACGACCATCTGACGGGTGCACCCGGCTACGACCACGTCGTCGCGACCAAAGACTTCCACATCGACCCGGGCGACCACTTCTCCGACGACCCCGACTTCGCTTCGTCGTGGCCGCCGCATTGCCGGGCCGGCAGCGTGGGAGCGCAGTTCGACCCCGATCTGGACACCCGGCCCATCGAAGCGATCTTCCGCAAAGGCGCCTACGCCGCGGCCTACAGCGGTTTCGAAGGTGTCGACGAGCGTGGCACCGCCCTGCTGGATTGGCTGCGCCGGCGCGATGTGGACGCCCTCGACGTGGTCGGCGTCGCCACCGACCACTGCGTGCGGCACACCGCGCGGGACGCGGTCCGGGCGGGGTTGACCACCACGGTCCTGTTGGACCTGACCGCGGGGGTCTCGGCCGAGTCCGTCGCACACGCACTGAGCGAGATGCGCAGCGCCGGTGTCGAGTTGATCGGGAGTCGGCGATGACCACAGCAGAGCGAGACGAGTTGCTGGCCACGGTGGAACGCTCGCCGCAGGCGGTGGCCGCGCACGACCGCGCCGCCTGGGTGCAGGTGTTCGCACACGACGGCCGGGTCGAAGACCCTGTCGGGTCGAGTCCGCACATCGGGCACGACCAGATCTATCGCTTCTACGACACCTTCATCGGTCCGCGCGACATCACGTTCCACCGGGATCTGGACATCGTCAGCGGCCGCGCCGTGTTACGCGATCTCGAACTCGAAGTCGGCATGGGTCCGGGTGTCACCATGTACATTCCCGCCTTTCTGCGTTACGACCTTCGAGAAGTCAACGGCGAGTGGCAGGTTGAGCGACTGCGGGCCTACTGGGAGCTGCCGGCGATGATGCTGCAGTTCCTCAAGACAGGTGCGCGGGCATTGCCCCCCGGCGTGCACCTCGCCCGAGGATTGCTGGGCAACCAGGGTCCGCGCGGCACCGTCGGGTTCATGACCGGGTTCCGCCGCGCCGGGGCGCGTCACAAGAAGCTCGTCGAGAACTTCCTGGGTGCGTTGACCCGACGCGACGAGACCACTGCATCGGGCGCGTTGTCGGCCACGGCCACAATCACTTTGGGTGACGACGACACGCTCGATCTGGCCGGACTCGCCGAGCGGCTCCGCGGCGGCAAGTGGACCAAAGTGATCGGCGCCGGGTCCACCGTCGTCGTGGGAGTCAGCTCCGAGCGCGGACGCGGCATCCTGTTCGCCGATGTGGCCCGGCGCGGCGATCGGATCAACCAGATCCGTTACTTCCCAGGCTGATTGGGCCTGTCGTGCCGAGCGGCACGGCCGCGGAACTCGCCGGGCGGCGACGTTGGACAACGCCGCGGCTGGTGGCGAGGAAGATAATCCCTTAAGGTCCGCTATGCCGCACTGCGGCCGACACCGGGAGCGTCATGTTCGACAAGCCGTTTGCGCGGCGCAGCCTGCTGCAGGGGGCGGGCACGGTCACCGCAGCCGCAATGGCGCCGTGGGTGAGCGGGTGTTCCTCGGACGACGACGACGCCCTGACCTTCTTCTTCGCGGCCAATCCCGACGAGATCCGGCCACGGATGCGGGTGGTCAACGAATTTCAGCGTCGGCACCCCGATATCAAGGTGCGTGCGCTGCTGTCCGGTCCGGGCGTGATGCAGCAGTTGTCGACCTTCTGTGCGGGCGGCAAATGCCCGGACGTGCTGATGACCTGGGAGTTGACCTACGCGGAACTGGCCGATCGTGGGGTGCTGCTGGATCTCAACAGTTTGTTGGCCGGTGATCGCGCCTTCGCTGCGCAACTCGTGTGGGACAGCATCGACACGCTGCAGAACTCGTTCGTGTTCAACGGCGGCCAGTACGCCCTGCCCGAGCAGTGGTCGGGGAACTTCCTGTTCTACAACAAGGAGATGTTCGCCGCGGCCGGGGTAGCGCCACCGCCGCGCGCGTGGCAACAGCATTGGAGCTTCGGCGAATTCCTCGACGCGGCTCGAGCTCTCACCCGACGCGACGCCTCGGGCCGGATCACCCAGTGGGGTTTCGTCAACGCGTGGGTCTCGTTCTATGCGGCCGGTCTGTTTGCCATGAACAACGGCGTCCGTTGGTCGACTCCGCGGACGAATCCGACGCACCTGAACTTCGACGACGACGCCTTCGTCGAGGCGGTGCAGTTCTACGCCGACCTGATCAACAAGCACAAGGTTTCGCCCAGCGCCTCCGACCAGCAGTCGATGTCCAACGCCGACTTGTTCTCGGCGGGCCGGGCGGCGATCGCGCTCGGTGGGCACTGGCGCTACCAGACTTTCGACCGCGCGCGCGGCCTGGATTTCGACGTCGCGCCGTTGCCGGTGGGTCCGAACGCACAGCAGGCTTGCTCGAACATCGGTGTCACCGGTCTGGCCATCTCGGCGACGAGTCGACGCAGGGAACAGGCCTGGCAGTTCGTCAAATTCGCCGCCGGGCCGGTCGGGCAGGCTCTGATCGGCGAATCGGGATTGTTCGTACCGGTGCTGCGGTCCGCGCTGCATTCCGAGGGGTTCGCCCGCGCACACCGACGGATCGGCAACCTCACGGTGCTCACCGACGGACCGGTGGTATCCGAAGGTCTGCCCATCACCCCGGCGTGGGAGAAAGTCGTGGCGCTGATGGACCGCAACTTCGGACCGGTGCTGCGAGGTTCCCGGCCGGCCAGTGTTCTGACCGGATTGTCGCGAGCCGTCGACGAGGTGTTGCGTAACCCATGACCGCCATCGACGCACGCCCCGAGATCCGCCGTTCGCGCCGACGTGAGTGGGCCGGTCGCCTGTTCGTCGCCCCCAACCTGGCCGCCGTCGTCGTCTTCATGGTGTTTCCGCTGGGCTTCTCCCTGTACATGAGCTTCCAGGACTGGGACATGTTCACCCCGGCTGAGTTCGTCGGAGTGGCGAACTTCCACCGCCTGTTCACCTCCGACCCGTTGTTTCTGATAGCAGTGCGCAATACGGTCATCTACACCCTGGGGACCGTCTTGCCGACCCTAGCGATCAGTCTCGTCGTCGCCGGACTGCTGAACCGGAAAATCAAGGGCATCAGTGTCTTTCGAACCCTAGTCTTCCTGCCACTGGCCATCTCTTCGGTGGTGATGGCCGTGGTCTGGCAGTTCGTCTTCAACACCGACAACGGACTGCTCAACATCATGCTCGGCTGGGTGGGGATCGGCCCGGTGCCGTGGCTGGTCGAACCGCGCTGGGCCATGGTTTCGCTGTGCCTGGTCAGCGTGTGGCGCAGCGTCCCGTTCGCCACCGTGATCCTGCTGGCCGCGATGCAAGGCGTTCCGGAGACGGTGTACGAAGCGGCGAAAGTCGATGGCGCGGGCGAGGTTCGGCAGTTCGTGTCGATCACCGTGCCGCTGATCCGGGGCGCCCTGTCGTTCGTGGTTGTCATCTCGATCATCCACGCATTCCAGGCCTTCGATCTGGTCTACGTACTGACCGGAGCCAACGGCGGTCCCGAAACCGGAACCTATGTGTTGGGCATCATGCTGTTCCAGCACGCGTTCTCGTTCCTGGAATTCGGATACGCCTCGGCGCTGGCCTGGATCGTCTTCGCCATCCTGCTGGTGTTGACGGTGCTGCAGTTGCGGATCCTTCGGCGGCGTTCCTGGGAGGATTCCCGTGGCCTCGGCTGACCGGTCGCTGTTACGCAACAGCATTCGCGCGGCAACCCTGTACGCCGCGCTCATCGGCGTCGCCTGGTGCGCGCTGTTTCCCATCCTGTGGGCGCTGTCGGGGTCGCTGAAGAAGGACGGCGAGATCAGCGAGCCCCGACTCCTCCCGTCCAGCCCGCAATGGTCCAACTACACCGAGGTGTTCGGGTTGATGCCGTTCTGGCGAATGTTCTTCAACACCGTGCTCTATGCCGGCTGCGTGACCGCGGGTCAGGTGTTCTTCTGCTCGCTGGCGGGATATGCGTTCGCGCGGCTGGACTTTCGCGGCCGTGACACGTTGTTCCTGCTTTATCTCGGCACCCTCATGGTGCCGCTGACCGTGACGGTGATTCCCCAGTTCATGCTGATGCGGGCCGCGGGCTGGGTCGACACCCCGTGGGCGATGATCGTCCCGGGATTGTTCGGCAGCGCCTTCGGCACCTATCTGATGCGGCAGTTCTTCCGCACGCTGCCAACCGATCTGGAGGAGGCCGCGATACTCGACGGTTGCTCGCCGTGGCAGATCTACTGGCGCATCCTGCTTCCCCACGCGCGGCCGGCGGTGGTGGTGCTGGCCGTGCTCACCTGGGTCAGCGTGTGGAATGACTTCCTCTGGCCGCTGCTGATGATTCAACGCAACAGCCTGGCGACGCTGACACTGGGCCTGGTCCGGCTCCGTGGCGAGTACGTCGCCCGCTGGCCGGTGTTGATGGCCACCTCGATGCTGATCCTGCTACCGCTGGTCGTCGTCTACGCGGTCGCGCAACGTTCCTTCGTCCGCGGCATCGCCATGACCGGGCTGGGCGGGTAGCGCCGATGGCTTCGGTGAGTTTCGAGCAGGCCACGCGACGCTATCCGGGCGCCGACCGGGCGGCGCTGGATCGGCTGGACCTTGAGGTCGGTGACGGTGAATTCGTCGTCCTGGTAGGGCCGTCCGGGTGCGGCAAGACGACATCGCTGCGGATGGTGGCCGGGTTGGAAACCGTTGACTCCGGCCGTATCCGGATCGGCGGGACTGACGTCACACATGTCGATCCCAAGCACCGCGACGTCGCGATGGTTTTCCAGAACTACGCGTTGTATCCGCACATGACCGTGGCGCAGAACATGGGCTTCGCCCTCAAGGTGGCCAAGACACCGAAGTCCGAGATCGGCGAACGGGTACTGGCCGCGGCGAAAATGCTTGACCTGGAACGTTTTCTGGATAGCAAGCCCAAGGAGCTATCCGGCGGGCAACGGCAGCGGGTGGCGATGGGCCGGGCCATCGTGCGCCGCCCCCGGGTGTTCCTGATGGACGAGCCGCTGTCCAACCTCGACGCCAAGCTGCGCGTGCAGACGCGCAATCAGATCGCCGCCCTGCAACGGCAACTGGGTACCACCACGGTTTACGTCACCCACGATCAGGTCGAGGCGATGACCATGGGTGACCGCGTCGCGGTGTTGTGCGACGGCGTGCTGCAACAATGCGCGCCGCCGCGCGAGCTGTACCGCAACCCCGCGAACGTGTTCGTCGCCGGCTTCATCGGGTCGCCGGCGATGAACCTGTTCACCCTGCCGGTACTGAATTCCGCGGTGTCACTCGGCGACTGGGAGATCCGGATACCGCGCGAGATTTCCGCTACGTCGACCGACATCGTCGTCGGCGTTCGACCGGAACACTTCGAGGTCGGCAGCGTCGGCATCGAGATGGAGGTCGACGTGGTCGAGGAACTGGGCGCCGACGCATACCTGTACGGGCGGGTCACCGGCTCGGACACGGTGATCGGCCGGCCCATCATCGCCCGCACCGACGGCTACGACCCGCCGGCCAAGGGCAGCCGGGTGCGTCTGCATCCGCAGCCGGGGCACCTGCATTACTTCGGCGCCGACGGTCGCCGTATCCCGTCTGCTCGCGCCACGCCCCTTCCGCGAGAGTGAAATCGGCGACACGTCCGCGGCGTGTCTCGTCGTGAAATTCACACTCGGCAAGAACTATTGCCGGGTGATCGATCGCTACGGAACCGATGTCCTGGCCGGGTCGGGACGGCGTAAGCCCCGCTCGGTCGAGCAGCCCGTCGAGCTCGGCATGGTCGTCGAGGACGCACAGACCGGCTACGTCGGCGCTGTGGTCCGCGTCGAATACGGACGCGTCGACCTCGAAGACCGGCACGGCAAGACCCGCGGGTTCCCGCTGGGGCCTGGCTTCCTGCTGGAAGGCCGACCCGTGATACTCACCGCACCACGCCGCGCGGCCCCCGCGCCCGCCGGCCGCACCGCCTCCGGGTCGGTCGCCGTGCCAGGCGTGCGCGCCCGGGTCGCCCGGGCCGGCCGAATCTACGTGGAGGGTCGCCACGACGCCGAACTCGTCGCTCAAGTCTGGGGCGAGGACCTCAAAATCGAGGGCGTCGTCGTCGAATACCTCGGTGGCGTCGACGATTTGGTCGGCATCGTGCACAAGTTCCAACCCGGCCCGCAGGCGCGGCTGGGGGTGCTGGTGGATCACCTGGTCGCCGGGTCGAAGGAGTCACGCATCGCCGAGGCGGTGCGACGGGGCCCCGGCGGCGCTGACACGTTGGTGGTCGGACATCCCTACGTGGACATCTGGCAGGCGGTCAAGCCGCAGCGGCTCGGACTGCAGGCCTGGCCGACGGTGCCCCGGCACGTCGAGTGGAAGCACGGGATATGCCAGGCGCTGGGCTGGCCGCATGCCACCCAGGCCGACATCGCGCGCGCCTGGCAGCGGATCCGGTCGAAGGTACGCGATTGGAACGACTTGGAGCCGGCACTGATCGGGCGGGTCGAAGAGCTCATCGACTTCGTGACGCAGCCGGCGTAGCGCTGTGGCGTAGATCACCGTCACGCTCTCGCAGGCGCGCGGCACCAACTCCATGAACCCGAGTGGAATGGAGGAAGTCAATGACCGACGCGCTGATCATCGATGCCGAGGGCCTCGACCGCCTGTCGTGTAACGCCAAGGCCGACCCCAGCACGGGCAAAAAGACCTTGAAGGCCAAGACGGTCTGCGAGTCCGGATTCCGGAACATGACCTACGTGCGGGATCTGGCGCCCATGCTGGTGGGCGAGCCTCCGGCGCTGCTGGGCGACGACTCGGCGCCCAATCCATCCGAAGCCTGCCTGGCTGCACTCGGATCGTGCATCTCGGTGGGCCTGTTGGCCAACGCCACCCACCGCGGCGTGACGCTGACCAAGATCGAGGTGGAGATGGAAGGCGACATCGACATCTCGGCGGTCTGGGGTGTCGGCGACACTCCGGACGGCAAGGTCCTGGGCATCACCGACGTGCGCTGCAAGGTGACTCTGGCCGGCGACGCCGACGATCAGACGCTGCAGGAGATCCACGACAACGCCATCGCGTGGTCGCCCGTGGTCAATACATTCAGGCGTCCTGTAACTGTCGACTCGGCGCTGTCCATCGGCTAGGCAGTCACAATGACCACGACGACCGACGCCGCCATCGGCCTGCTCGACTCGGAGCTGTTGGCAGACATCCGTGCCCATGCCTGCGCCCTGGACCGCGGGGAGGACACCGCCCGCCGCAGCTTCGCGGCGCTCGGTGCCGCCGGTTTGCTGGGCGTGGGAGCGCCGGGCAACGCCGACGGCAAGCTGCGCGAGATGGCCGAAGTGATCAAACTGATCTCCGCGGAGTGCATGAGCACCGGATTCGCGGTGTGGGCCAACCGGATGGCGGTGGAGTATTCGCTCAGCGCCGCAACGCCGTTCGGCCTCGAGACGGTGCCGGCACTGCTGACCGGAACCACGCTGGGGGTGACGGGCATGGCCGCGGCCTTCAAAGAATTGGCGGGCTGCGGCAGTCTCGAACTCACCGCGACCACGGTCGACGGCGGGTACCGGGTCAGTGGTCCCATCCGCTGGGCTTCCAACCTCTACGACGACTCCCTGCTGGTCACCGCGGTACGCACCGACGGTGGCGAGAAGCTGATCGTGGCGCTGCCGTTGAGCACCCCCGGAGTGACGGTCGGGGACCATTTCAAGCTGCTGGCCATGGACAGCACGGCGTCTTCGTACCTGGAGTTGACGGACGCCTACGTTCCCGACGAGCAGGTGCTGGCCACCGACTTCGAAGGTTTCCTCGGCGCGGTCCGACCCACCTTCCTGGTCCTGCAGTCCGCGATGTGCATTGGGTTAGCCAAAACCACGGTGGCACAAGCCAAGTTGGGACTCACCGGGGTGAACGCGGTGTTCGCCGGCGAGGTCGACCAGGTCGCCGAGAAACTCGACCGAGCCGAGACCGCCCTGGACGAGTTGGCCGGCGCCGTCGGGGGAGCCGAGCCGCCCAGCAAGAGAGACTTGCTCTCGCTACGGCTGTCCGCAGCCGAGACCGTCAGCGCCAGCGTGGCTTTGGAGATTCGTACCGCGGGCGGCAAGGGCTATGCCAGTAAGACTCCGGCCAGTCGTCGATATCGTGAGGCCGCATTCATCCCGGTCCAGTCGCCGTCCGAAGCTCAATTGCGCTGGGAGCTGAACGGGTGTTCTTGAACGGCCGTCGACGGTGAGTCCGCCGGTGGTCGTTCACGAGGGATTGGAACCCGAACGCCTGGTCGGGGGGATATCGGTGGCCGCATTGGTCCGCGACTACCACCGGCCGATGGTCAACTTCGCTCGCACGCTGGTCGACTCGGCTGCGCTGGCCGAGGAAGCGGTGCAAGAAGCATGGGTGCAGGTGCTGAAGTCGGCGGAGTCGTTCGAGGGTCGATCCTCGGTGGCGACCTGGTTGTTCGGGATCGTCAAACACACCGCGTCACGGCACCGCCGTCGGGAGACGCGGATCCGCGAACACGAGATGCTCGGCACCGAGGATGCCGACCCGTTGTCCGGGCGGATGCACCCGGCAGGTCACCCCGACGCCGGCCACTGGCGTCTGCCGCCATCGCGGCGCTTTCTGCCGGAAGACCAGACCATGCACCGCGAACTCGTCGGGTACGTGCGAGCGGCGCTCGACACGTTGCCGGTGCGGCAACGACAGCTGATCATCCTGCGCGATCTCGTCGGCACCTCGTCGGAGGAGGCGGCCGAGATCCTGGAGTTGTCGGCCGAGGCGCAGCGCGCGCTGCTCTACCGCGCCCGAGTAAACCTTCGCAACGAATTGGAAAAGCGGTATCAACGATGACCGGTCACGACAACACCGTCCCTGCGATCGACTGCGTCGAGTTCGTTCGGCTCGTCGACGACCTGGTCGACTCCGACCCGCGACACTGGGGCCCGATCGTCGCGCGGCATCTCCGAGACTGCCCGCCCTGCCTGGTCTATCTGCAACAGATGCTGGATCTGAAGGTGTTGCTCAATCACGTCTTCGACGGCGAGAAACTCAGCGACTCGCACGTCGCGGGGGTGGTCAATACGCTGAATACGTTGCGGGACAGGGGTTGAGGGTAGCCGCGGGAGGTCTACCGAACGGGGCCGTGCGCTCGGCCGTCGAGATTGCATCTGTGCAGCAGAACGTCGAGTGGGGACCGGCCGATTCTCCATCTGGGCGACTACTATCGGGGCTTGTGGCTGAATTCGGGATCCTGGTCGCGATCGACGGGTCGGCGGAGTCCGACGCGGCCGTAGCCTGGGCGACCCACGAGGCGGCGATGCGCAATGTGCCCCTCACCCTGCTGCACGCGGTCGCCCCGGTGGTGGTCGGCTGGCCGGTCGGCCAGCTCTACACCGAAATGCCGGACTGGCAGAAGGACAACGCTGATCACGTCGTCGCGCACGCCCGCAAAAGCGTGTCGCAAAGCGATACACAGCCGCCCGCCGTCAACGTCGAAGTGGTCTATGCCAGCGTGGTTCCCACGGTGGTCGATGCGTCCGAGCACGCCCAGATGGTGGTGGTCGGAAACCAGGGAATGGGCACGTTGGGCCGCATGTTGTTGGGCTCGGTCAGCTCCGCACTGATTCAGCACGCGCACTGCCCGGTCGCCGTCATCCGTTCCGGCGACGGCACCATCGCTCCGGACCCGCACGCGCCGGTGCTGGTGGGTATCGACGGCTCGCCGGCCTCCGAAGCCGCGACGGCGCTGGCCTTCGACGAGGCATCGCGCCGCGGTGTCGACCTGGTCGCGTTGCACGCCTGGAGTGACATCGGCGTGTTCCCGGTCCTCGGAATGGACTGGCACGACCGCCAAGATCAAGGTCAGGAAGTTCTCGCCGAACGCCTGGCGGGGTGGCAGGAACAGTATCCGGACGTCCACGTGCAGCGCTCGCTGGTGTGTGACACCCCGGCGAAGTGGTTGCTGGAAGCGGCCGAGCGGGCGCAGTTGCTGATCGTCGGCAGTCGCGGCCGCGGCGGGTTCTCCGGCCTGTTGCTCGGGTCGACCAGTTCGACGGTGGCGCACTCGGCGAAGATTCCGGTCATCGTCGTCCACTCCTAGCAGGGGCCTTTGGTCCTTGCCGTCGAAGGCCGTTCGACCGGCGCGGACAACGACCGGAACCGATACGGTGGTTGTCGACAGCTCCTTGACCGGGCGATGCCGGCCCGCATGGACTGACGAAGGGACAGCGAAATGAGCTCAGGCACAGCCGGATCCGCCAAGCCGCACGGCGTCCTGGTCGGGGCCGACGGCTCGCCCGCGTCGAAAGTCGCCGTCGTCTGGGCGGCCCGTGCTGCGGCGTTGCGAAACGTTGCACTCACCGTCGTGCATGTGGTCAACGCGGACGTGGCGACGTGGCCGCCGATGCCCTACCCGGACACCTGGGCGGTCTGGCAGGAGGACGGCGGGCGCAAGATCGTCGCCGAAGCGGTCGAGGTCGCCCAAGCGGCCGTCCCGGACCGCGAACTCACTGTCCACAGCGAGCTGGTGTTCGCGACACCGGTGGCCACCATGGTCGAAATGTCAAAGGATGCAGAGCTTTTGGTGGTGGGCTCGTCCGGTCGGGGTGCGGCGGCCCGGCTGCTGCTCGGCTCGGTCAGTGCCAGTGTGGTGCGGCACGCGGACTGTCCCGTCGCCGTCGTCCACGACGAGGACCCGCTGATGCCCAACCCGCTCGGCGCTCCCGTCTTGCTGGGCATCGACGGTTCCCCCGCCTCGGAGGCGGCCACCGCGGTTGCGTTCGACGAAGCATCGCGGCGCGGCGTCGAACTGATCGCGTTGCACGCCTGGAGTGACCGCGAAGTGATCGAGCTTCCGGGCCTGGACTGGTCGCAGGTCAAAACTCAAGCCGAGATCAGCCTCGCCGAGCGGCTGGCCGGTTGGCAGGAACGCTATCCCGATGTCACCGTGCAACGGGTGGTGGTGTGCGACCAGCCGGCCCGCCAACTCGTCGAACGGTCGGAATCGGCTCAGCTCGTCGTGGTGGGCAGTCACGGGCGCGGCGCGATCGCGGGCGCGCTGCTGGGCTCGGTGAGCAACGCCCTTGTGCACTCGGCACGCATGCCGGTGATCGTGGCCCGGGGATAGCCGGGGGTTGAAACACGGCCACGTGGGAAACCACTGTCGCATGGCTGAATTCAGAGTTATCGACCCGCACGGCGAAGTCGTCGCGACCAAGGAGATCGAAAGCGCCGACGATGCCCACGCGTGGTTCGTCGACACGGTCGCCGACAATTCCGAGCTGGGTTGGCGGATGGAAGTGAACTCCGACGGCGAATGGTCGTTCTTCGACGACACCGAAGGCGCATCGAAGTAGGGTCAGGCCTGGCCCACGCGGGCGGAGGCGGTCAGTAGCAACTGGTCGAAGTCGCTCGCGACGGCACGGCGTGCGGGACCCCGCGGAAGTCTTCGACAATCTGCTAGGCCAACACCCGCAGCTTGACATTGGACTCGTGCATCTGCTGCAGCTGATTGGACCATTCCCAGCTCCGGTAGGCGAAGAGGAAACGAAACCAACCGCGGTCCGGGCGACGACCGGCAGCTAGGTCGCCGACCCGAACTGCGGGGTGTGATTAGGCGTTAATGACTTCGCGCTTGGTCTCGTCGTTGATCGCATGGTGCCCGTTGCCGCGACCGACGGAGATCTTGCGCGGCTTTGCCCGCTCGGCCACCGGTATGCGCAGTCGCAGCACGCCGCCGTCGTAGTTGGCTTCTATCCGCTCGGTGTCGAGATTCTCACCGAGGACCAGCTGACGGCTGAAGACGCCACGGGGCCGTTCGGCAGCCAACATCTCGCGGTCCGGGTCCACGCTTGGACGCTCGGCTCGCACGGTCACCACGTTGCGTTCGATGTCGATGTCAAGGGTGTCGGCGTCGACACCGGGAAGGTCGAACTCGACCACGAACTCTTCACCTTCGCGCCACGCGTCCATCGGCATCACCGCTGGCCGGGCGGCGGTTCCCAGCACCTGCTGGGCGAAGCGGTCCAGTTCACGGAACGGGTCAGTACGCATCAGCATGGCGGTCACCTCTCACTCCAATCTGTATTCTGGGCGACATAGTGATCTATGTCAGATGGCATAGATTTCTTATAACACCTTGGCTAGAAGATCGCAAGTGTGGTAAATAAGTTTTCTGTCGTATGACGGAGGGGACTACTGATGAGCGAGCGTCCTGGCGGCGCCGGAGCGCCGGCACCCGAGCACGGTGTGTACGGGATCTCCGTTGCCGCGGAACTCTCCGGCGTCGCGGTGCAGTCACTCCGCCTCTACGAGCGTCACGGCTTGGTCACCCCCGCCCGCAGCGATGGAGGAACACGGCGCTACAGCGCGCGCGACCTGGCCCGGTTGCAACGCATCAGCGCCCTGGTCGACGCCGGGGTCAACCTGGCCGGAATCGCACGGATCCTGAGCCTTGAAGACGACAACGCCGAACTGTCCGCGGCCAACACCGATCTGCGTTCGGCCAACCGTAGCCTGCGCAGCGCGGTACGGGACGCTCGCGACGACGGCCGACCGCCGGCGTGATCAGCCTCGGGCGACCACCCGAAATTGCTGCATGCTCTGATCCGCCGCGTCGGGCAGGTTCATGCCCGCTTCGACACCGGAGCGCAAGTAGTCGATGACGGCCTCGTTGAGACGCTCGCCGGGCACCACCGCCGGGATCCCGGGCGGATACGGGGTGATCTGCTCTGCGGCGATCCGGCCGGCGGCCTTCTCGGCGGGCACCATCTCGGCCGGCCCGAAAAACGCGTCGCGGGGAAGTTGCACCGAATCCAGCTGCAGCTCGTCGGGTGACGGCAGCCGGATCTGCGGTGGCTTCTCGAAATCGTCTGCGGCCCTGCGCCATTGGGTCATGGCAGACACCAGTCGCTCGGCGGTGTGCTCGTCGTCGGCAAACGACATCGTCGCCAGGATCCGGCGATGGTCACTCATCCCCACATCCACCTGGCAGTTCTCGCGCAGCCAGTCCGCGGCCTGGTACCCCGATGTCCCGGTGGCCGAGACGTCCATCAGGACCTGAGTCCGGTCCAGGTCCTTCGACGCCTCCTCGCCCAGCAACTCGTCTTCGAGCACCAGGACATCGGGGATGTCGGCGAGCCTGGCCCGCAAATTGTGGGCCAACTCGAGTTCGGCGCCCAGCAACTCCTGGCCGTGCTCGACCATCTGGCGGCGCCACCCGTCCAGCGCGGCGTAGATCATCACGTTGGGACTGGTGGTCATCAGCAGGTCGGCGCACGCCGAAAGATGCTGCCCATCGACCAGGTCCCCCTGCACGTGAAAGACCGATCCCTGCTCGAACCCGGCCCCCATCTTGTGCACGCTGACCACGCAGACGTCGGCGCCGGCATCCATCGCCCACGTCGGCAGGTCCTCGTGGAACGGCAAGTGCGCACCCCAGGCCTCGTCGAGGATCAGAGGCTTCCCGTAACTGTGACAAACCTCGGCGATGCCCTCGATGTCGGCGCAGGTGCCGTACGGACTCGGGCTGACGATCAGCGCACCGGCGGCGTCGGGGTGCTTTTCCCAGGCATCGCGCACCTGCTCCGGCGACGGGGGATGGGTGAAGTGGTGTGCATCGTCCCAGCGGGGTGTGATCCAGCACGGCCGCACCCCGGAGAAGATCAGCCCGGCAACGATCGACTTGTGGCTGTCGCGGGCTACCAGCAAGCCGCCCTCGGCACATCCGGCCACGGCCATCATCGCCGCTTTCACCGACAGCGAGCTACCGCAGGTGGAGAAGAACGCGGTATCGGCACCCACCGCGTGGGCCATCAATTCCTCGGCGCGCGAAAGGTATTTCCCGCGGCTGAGCCGGTCGTCGAGTCCGCCGCTGGCCAGCACGTCGCTGCGGAACGGGTCCTTGCCCAGGACTGCCAGCACCCGGTCGTCGGTTCCGGCGCCCTGTCGGTGACCGGGAGGGGTGAACCCGTAGCGGTTGTAGCGGTGATAGTCGAGTAAAGCGTCCAGCAGCGGTGCCTGCGACTGATCCATCCCGGACGGGTACCCTGCCCGGACGGCGCCTACCCGGCCAAGTTTTGTCGATCGATATGCGGGTATGAACCCCACCATGACCGACCCTGCGCTGGTTCCGCTGCGTGCCGTTGCCCTGGTGTGCAGCCTCAAGCCCAGTCCCGGGGAATCGAGCAGTGAACTGATGGCCAAGCACGTCACCGGGCAGCTGGGCAAAGCAGGCGTCGAATCCGAGTTGATCCGCTGCGTGGATCACAACATTCTGCCCGGTGTCGAGGACGACATGGGCGAGGGCGACGAGTGGCCCGGCATCCGTCGCAAGATCCTCGACGCCGACATCCTGCTGATCAGCACGCCCATCTGGCTCGGTCACCCCTCGAGCGTCACCCAACGTGTCCTGGAACGCCTCGATGCGGAGTTGTCCAATACCGACGACGACGGCAGACCGGCCATGGTCGGCAAGGTAGGCGTCGTCAGTGTGGTGGGTAACGAGGACGGTGCGCACAAGGTCATCGCGGACGTGTTCCAAGGGCTCAACGACATCGGCTTCAGCATTCCGGCCCAAGGCGGTACCTATTGGACCGGCCGCGCGATGGAGTCGGTCAATTACGACGACCTCGACGAGGTGCCCGATCCGGTGGCATCGACGACGGCGGCGCTGGCCCGCAACGCCGCCCACCTGGCCCGGGCGCTGAAGCAGCAGCGCTATCCGGCGTACGAAACGTAATCCATTCTCGTGCAAGGGTGTATCAAATGAGTGACGTGAGCGAGGCCGGTGCCGAGTTGATCGCGCGCGCCCAGCGGGAAGCCGACGAGTATCGCGGCGACGAGACGCGGCCGATGGCAGGGTACGTGGCGTCCATGACGGCTTACAGCCTGTTGGTGGTCGCGGCGACGGTACTGGCAGTCGCGACCGGGCGCCGGTTGCCGAATCGCTGGCGATTGCAGGATCTTGCCCTGGTCACGGTGGGTACCCACAAGCTGTCCCGGACGATCGCCAAGGACCCCGTCACCAGTCCGATTCGCGCGCCGTTCACGCAGTATGAGGGTGCCGGCGGGCCCGCCGAGGTCAACGAAGAAGCCCGGCACGACAGCCAGCTGCGTCACACCCTCGGCGAACTGCTGACCTGCCCGTTCTGCCTCGACATGTGGATCGCCACCGGCTTCGCGATCGGACTGATCTTCGCGCCCAAGTTCACCCGCCTGGTGGCCGGCACCTTCACCGCGCTGGCAGGGGCCGATTTCCTGCAACTGGCCTATACGATGGTGCAGCAGAAAGCCGAAAGTTCCTGAGTTCGAACAGAACCGAGGTGTGAGATGCCCAAGACCACGAAGAGCGGCGCGGTCAAGAAGGACGAAATTCCCGGCACGCTGCGCCGCTCCAGTGCCAAGGCGCAACGCACCTTCGCCAAAGCTCACGACGCGGCCGCCGAGCAGTACGGCAGCGAGGAGCGGGCGCACCGGGTCGCCTTTGCCGCGGTGAAGCACAGTTACGAGAAAGTCGGCGACCACTGGGAAGCCAAGGAACAACGCGGTCCCTCCGACGACCGAGCCGAGCGCGGTGGTCTGGCCAATCCGTTGCCCTCGCAGGAAGGCGTCGACGCCAACGCCAGCAAGAAACACCTGCTCGACATCGCGCGACGGCTGGACGTGTCCGGCCGGTCCAAGATGACGAAAGACGAACTGGTGGAAGCGATCAAGAAGGAAAACCGCCGGGCCACTCGGCGACGGTGAGGTCCGATGGCGACGGCACCGGCGGTGGGCGCGGAGAACTTCCTGCCCGACAACCACGCGCTGAGTTCCCTCGAACACGCGGCAAGCACCTGTCAGGGGTGTGCGCTGTATCAGGACGCCACGCAGACGGTGTTCGGGCACGGCCCCGGCGACGCACCGTTGATGCTGGTGGGCGAACAGCCTGGCGATCACGAGGACCAGCAGGGACTTCCGTTCGTCGGGCCGGCCGGTCGGCTGCTGCAGCGCGCGCTGGAGGATGCCGACATCGACCCTGATCGGACCTACAAGACCAACGCCGTCAAGCATTTCAAGTTCAGCCGGGAGGGCAAGCGGCGCATCCACCAGAAACCCGGCCGAATCGAAGTCGTCGCCTGTCAACCCTGGCTGTTGGCCGAGATCGAAGCGGTGCAACCGTCAGTGATCCTCTGCCTTGGCGCAACAGCCGCACAGTCGTTGTTGGGCAACAAGTTTCGGGTAACCGCCCAGCGCGGTGAACGCCTGCAACTGCCGGCAGCGCTCGGTATCGAGCTGGCACCGGAACCGGCGGTGATGGCGACGGTGCACCCGTCGGCGTTGTTGCGTGACCGCAGTGACCGTCGACAGCAGAACTACGACCTGTTCGTCGAAGACCTGCGCCGGGCGGGCGCGGGCCTGCGTTAGCCGCTCGGGTTCGTCGATGTTTCGGCCCAGCGCACTTGGGTAGTCGACCAGGATGAGCCTGCAACAGAAGGAAACCGCTGAGGAGATCTCCAATCAGAGCCTTCCGCAGACTGCGGACGACGGTGACGGACGGATCCGTGCCCGGCGTGGAGTGGTCAACTGGGTGCTCGCGCTCCTGACGGTTCCTGCCGCAGCGCTGATCATGATTTCGGCGGTCGGTGCGGCGATGAGCATGGCCGCATGCAGTTCGAACTGCCCCAACCTGGGTCCTAACGGCATCCTCTACGGCGTCTTGCTCTACGGCGCTCCGGTGATAGCGGGGTTGACGATCATCGTGTCCTTCTTCACCGCGTTGCGCCGGCGCGGATTCATCGTGCCCGTAGTCGGGTTGGCGTTGCTGCTCGCCGACTTCGCCGCCATCGCGCTGCTGTTCTGACGGCCTTGTCCGGCAACGAATCCGACGGCCGCGCGGCCGTCCTGTTCGATATCGACGGCACCCTCGTCGACTCCAATTACCTGCATGTCCAAGCCTGGCAGCGGGCTTTCGCCGAAGTCGGTGTGGGCGTGGAGACCTGGCGTGTCCACCGTTCGATCGGCATGGACGGCTCGACACTGGTCAAGTCGTTGTCCGACGACGCCCCCGACGACGTGCAATCGCGGCTCAAAGACCTGCACACGCGCTACTACAAAGATGCCGCACCGCTGTTGCGCCCGCTGCCCGGCGCCCGCGCGCTGCTGCAGCGGGTCGCCGACCTCGGGATCCAGGTAGTGTTCGCCACCTCGGCACCACCGGACGAATTAGCGATGCTGCGGAAGGTGCTCGACAGCGACGACCTGGTCGCGGCCGTCACCTCCGCAGACGACGTCGACACCGCCAAGCCGAAGCCGGACATCGTGGAAGTCGCCCTGCGCAAGGCCGGGGTCACGGCCGAGCGGGCTGTCTTCGTCGGCGACGCGGTCTGGGATGTCGAAGCGTGCGTGCGGGCCGAGCTGGCCTGCATCGGCGTGCTCAGCGGCGGGGTGTCCCGGGGAGAACTCGAAAACGCCGGTGCTATAGCGGTTTTCGAGAACACCGAAGAGTTGCTGCAGGAACTCGACGAGACGCCGATAGGCCGGTTGGCCAACTGAGACGAAAGGCCCGGTCCGTGCGGACCGGGCCTTTCGCTTCGAGCAACGAATTACTGGTTGGCCTTCTGGCGCTGTTCGGCTGCCTCCGCGCCACCGCGGGCGGATTCGGCCTCGGCCTCTTTCTTCGCCGCGTCACGCTGCGCGTCAGCCTTGTCCTGCTGCGCCTCGCCCTCGCGCTTCACGTCGTCGCGGCCGGTAACGGTCCCGATGACTTCCTTGGCCTTGCCCTTCACGCCCTCGACGACACCCTCGATGCCCTCCTGCGGGCCACTCTTCTCCGCCATGAATCCTCCTATTGCTCACTTGCTTCACATGGCGACTTCGCGCTGTTGATCGATTGCGCTCAGTCAACAGGGCCGGTCCAAAAACGCTTCCCCTGCTTGGTGAGGTGTTTCCGAATGCCGTGGCGGTCAAACCTGTGGGCTGTGTCACGTCGCCAACGGCACAGGCCCTACCGCGAGGATCGTATTCGCTTCTGGCTGAGCAGATATGGCGAGGCAATCATTTGCGCCGGTGTGGAAGGAATTCCTGGGCCTTGATCTTGACGCCCTCTTTGATGATGCCGAACGCATCCTCGTCACCGCGCAGCACGGCGCTGGCGGCGCTCTTCATCTGTTCGAAGGTCGCATGCGGCGGCACGGGTGGGATATCCGGGTCACAGTGCACGTCCAGCACCGTGGGCCTGTCGGCCCTCAGTGCCCGGTCCCAGGCGGGGGCGATCTGCTCGGGATCGGTCAACGTGGGGTACCCCAGCCCGAGGCTGGCCGCAAAACCGGCGTAGTCGACGTCGGGAAGCGTCTGGGACTCGGCGAACTTGGGTGCTCCGCCCATCGCGCGCATCTCCCAGGTGACCTGGTTGAGGTCATTGTTGTGCAACACCGCCACCACCAACCGCGGATCCGACCACTGTCTCCAGTAGTGCGCGATAGTGATCAGCTCGGCCAACCCGTTCATCTGCATCGCGCCCGTCGCCGGAGAACGCGATCACCGGCCGGTCCGGTCGGGCGAACTTGGCCCCGATGGCGTAGGGGACTGCCGGACCCATGGTGGCCAGCGTGCCGGACAACGACCCGCGCATGTTGCCGCGGAACTTCAGTTGCCGCGCATACCAATTCGCCGCGGAACCCGAGTCGGCGGTGACGATCGCATTGTCCGGCAGTTGGGGTGACAGTTCGGCGAACAGTCGCATCGGATTGATCGGATCGGCGGACACGCCAGCCTCCATCGCCATCGTCTCCCACCACCGACCCACGTTGGCTTCGATTTTGTCCCGCCACGAACGATCGGTCTTGCGTTGCAGCAGCGGCAATAACGCCCGCACGGTCGCTGCCGCGTCACCGACGAGGTTCACTTCGTTCGGATAACGCATCCCGATCAACGTCGGATCGATGTCGATCTGCACGCCGCGAGCCTGGCCGTAGGGCGGCAGGAACTGCGAGTAGGGGAAGCTGGACCCGATCGTCAGCAAGGTGTCGCAGTCGCGCATCATTTCATAACTCGGGCGGGTGCCCAGTAACCCGATAGACCCTGTCACCCAAGGCAATTCGTCGGACAGCACGTCCTTGCCCAGCAACGCCTTGGCGACGCCGGCGCCCAGCACGTCGGCGAGTTCGGTGACTTCGGCGACCGCGCCGCGGGCGCCGCAACCGGCCAGCATCGCCACGCGCTCGCCCGCGTTGAGGACGTCGGCGGCTTGCTGCAGACCCTGCGGCGACGGCTCCACCACGGGTTGTTCGAATCCCAGACTCGACGGCACCATCTTGAACTCGTGTGCCGGCGGTGAATATTCGAGGTCCTGCACATCGGCGGGAATGATGAGTGCGGTCGGCGCGCGCCTGGTCAGCGCGGTGCGGATGGCGCGGTCCAGCACGTTGGGCAGTTGCTCGGGCACGGTGACCATCTGCAGGTAATCGCTGGCGACGTCCTTGAACAGGCTCATCAAGTCGACCTCCTGCTGGTAGGAGCCACCCATCGCGGAGCGGTTCGTCTGCCCGACGATCGCCAGCGCCGGGACCCGGTCCAGTTTGGCGTCGTAGAGGCCGTTGAGCAGGTGGATCGCACCGGGACCGGAGGTCGCCGCGCAAACCCCTAGTCCGCCAGCGAATTTCGCGTAACCGACCGCTTCGAACGCAGCCATTTCCTCGTGCCGGGCCTGGATGAACATCGGTTTGTTGTCCGCCCGGCCCCACGCCGCCAGCAGGCCGTTAATCCCGTCGCCCGGGTAGGCGAAGACTTTGTCCACCCGCCACTCACGCAGTCGTTGCAGTATGAAGTCGCCGACCTCCATGGCTGCCATCAGACACCCTCCCTGTTTCGCGTCTTCGGTCGCGTTTACCCATTTGGCCAGGATGTGAACGCGCCGCGATGTTTGACCAGGCGATTTCGGGGAATGCCTGATGCCTCTCGGGCAAGGAGCTGAAGCGCATGTTTGTGGTCAACGCCGTGGTCAGGATGGTGGACTTCTTGCGGGCCGCGTACCCGCAGGGCGTTCCGTCGACCGATACCTTCCCGGTCTTGGCGGTGTTGCCACACCGGCTGTCGCATGCCGAACTCGCCCCGGCCGGCCGGGGAAGCCTCGCGGACGTTCCAGCCACGGCATAACCCGGTCACGTCGCGTGCGGCGTGAATCCTGGGCTTTGGGCGTGAATCCTTGGCTTTGAACGTGAATCCTTGGCTTTGAACGTGAATCCTTGGCTTTGAACGTGAATCCTTGGCTTTGAACGTGAATCCTTGGCGTTGAGGGTGAAGCCTGGGCGGGATCTCGTCGATTCTTCCGCCGTGGCTTCACCCCGAAAGCCGTCAGTGCACAATCAACGCTGCCAGCCACGGCATAACACGGTCGCGTCGCGCCCGGCGTGAATCCTTGGCGTTGAGGGTGAATCCTTGGCTTTGAGGGTGAAGCCTGGGCGGGATCTCGTCGATTCTTCCGCCGTGGCTTCACCCCGAAAGCCGTCAGTGCACAATCAACGCTGCCAGCCACGGCATGACCCGGTCACGTCGCGTCCGGCGTGAATCCTGGGCTTTGAGGGTGAAGCCTTGGCGTTGAGGGTGAAGCCTGGGCGGGATCTCGTCGATTCTTCCGCCGTGGCTTCACCCCGAAAGCCGTCAGTGCACAATCAACGGCCAGGCTTCACCCTGAAAGCCCTCATTGCACAATCAACGCCGAGGATTCACCCCCGAAGGCGTGGCATGTCGCAAGCCGCCCCCTGCGATGCTGACGCCTCGGCCAATCAAGGGCCTGACCGCGAACATCACTCACGGGATGTCGGGCGCTGCCATCCTGCGGACCAGCGCGGCCGCGCGCACGTCGTCACCGACGGTGAACTGCATGCGCACCGCATCGTCGCCGACGTGGTAACGGATGGTCAGGTCTTCGCCGTATTTGATCGGACTGCGGTATTCGAGCACCGCGCGGTAGGGGCGTTGCTCCAATTCGGGTACCAGGCCGAGGATTTCGTGTACACCATGCCAGTAGATCGTGTTGTTGACATGCTCGAACAGGTCGATATCGGTGCGGCGCAACGGAAACGGGATCACCTCGGCGTCGTGGATCGGCGCGGTGAGCCAGGGGCGCCATTTGAGGCGGTGGTCGTCGGTGGTGCTGCCGAAGCGCGCGACGCAGTCGTCGGACAGGCGCGAAGGCGTCAACGTGTCCTTGTTCATGCAGATCCAGAAGCCGGCTGTCTCGATCCGGCCGCCCTGGGCGCCGATCAGCTGCACCCGCATGTTGCACCATCTGCTGGAAAGCCCTGCGCACCAACGGCGGAAGACGATCTCGCTGGGTATCTCGATCGGCTCGAGGACGTCTATCACCGTGCGTAGCACGATCCAATGCGGATGAACTTCGGCCAGTTGCGCATCATTGAGATGCTCGGCCCCGACTTCCTGGATGTAGCGTGCGACGCCGTCCAGCCGTAGCCGCCGGTGCTCGTCGATGTCGGACGTGCCCAGCCGCCAGCCGGTTCGATACACGTAACCCTGGTCCGGGACGTCGACCAGCGGCAGCTCTGCATCGGGATGACAGGACGGCTCACTCATTGCTGACCTCGCTGAGCAACTTCTCCAGCTGTTCGCCCGCGGCATTGAGTTTGGACTGGAACATCGAAACCACCCGCTCGCGCACCCGCGGCTTGTGCGACAGCGGCGGCAACAATTCGGCGAGCAGATTCAGCCGCGCCGCGGCGAGCCAGTCGGTCAGCTCGGAATCGTCGAGCCAGCGGGAAAAATTCAGCAGATCCGACCGGGTGAGCCGCAACCAGTCCACGTCCCGGTCCGGGTGCGGAATCGGTTCGCACAGTTCGTTTTTCACCACATCGTCGGTGTAGGCGAACTCGCAGTGGGCGATGAACGCGGCACTGAATACCTGCTGGCATCCGCGCACCGCCTGCAGCGTCATGCGGTCGCCGTCGAACACCGGCACCGCCGGGCGTTCCGGCGCGCCGTCGGCGGTGCAGTCGATGTAGAGGGCCGACGGGGACGCGGTGACCGACCCGCCGTCCAGCACGATGGTGTCCGGTTCGATGCGTTGGACGTGGCCGAGCCGCACGACGTCCTCGATGCGGCGGAGCTGGTCGTACTCGGGTTGCGACACGGTCGCGCACCGGTACATGGTGGGCCGGACCGAGCCGTCGAAGCGGAGCAACGTGCCCGCGGCCTCCAACCGGCCGAACAAGTCCTCGACCGACGACGCGGCGTCGATCGCTTCGAGGGTCGCGCCGTAGTTGTCCCGGAACTTCTTGATGAACGTGGGCCCCGGCTGCAGGGTGACCCGGTCGATCAGCCACGAGTCGCGCGGCATGATCCAGGTCAACCGCTGCGGGCTCACCCCGTTGCGCAGCAGCCACAGGCAGACATCCATCCCGGTTTTTCCGGCGCCGACGATCACGTACCGTTCCCGTGCCGCGAACTTGGGTAGCTCGTTGGGCGGGATGCAATCGACGCCGGGGGCGACGGCGTAGGGCGCGGGCCGCATGGACGGCACCACGGCGCGCAGGTAGGTGGCATCCACGACGCGGCGCGCGACGTTGACGACGTATTCGTCGCCCGCCAGCGTCCGGAACCGGCCTTCGCCAAGATATTCGGTCATCGGGAAGTACTCGACCCGCCCCGAGGGCAGGAACTGTTGCTGCATGACGGCGTCGAAGTAGGCGCAGATCTCGCCGACGGGTGCCAGTTCGTTCAGTCCCTGATTCCACCCCACGCTGTCGATGGTGTTGTTGCCCAGCGCTCTTGAGTTCACCCCGTAGTAGGCCGACGGCTGGTGCAGCCGCACGAACGGGTAGGCGGTGGTCCAATGCCCGCCGGGCTGGTGTGCCCGATCGACCATCACGACGCGCGCCTCGGACTCGGCGATCAGCGTATCGGTGAACGCCATCCCCATGGCTCCGGCACCGATCACCAGATAGTCGGTGTCCAAAGTTTGGACACTCATCGCGCGTCCGCTCCCATTCGCCCTCCCTATTGCGGCAACCGTTGCGCCACGATAGCGCCTGACCCGGGTAAGTTCCCGTAGATGGGCGCCGATCTCACCGTCGCGATCGAGGACGGTGTCGCGCTGTTGACCCTGAACCGGCCCGAACGACGCAACGCCTACACCGCCGAGATGGGCGCGCTGCTCAACCGCGCGTACCGGCAGTGCGACGAGGACGACGCGGTGCGCGCGATCGTGCTCACCGGCGCCGGGGACGCGTTTTGCGTCGGTGCCGACTTTGCCGCCGAAACCAGCCCGTTCGATGCGCCGTCGGGCGAATCCGCTTTCACCGCATCTCCGACCGACCCCGCGGCTTTCGAACTGCGCACTCCCGTCATTGCCGCCGTCAACGGGCACGCCATCGGCATCGGCCTGACGATCGCGCTGCAGGCCGATATCCGGATCATGGCCGATGACGCCAAATACGCGGTGGCACAAGTTCGTCGGGGTGTCATACCGGACTGCATGTCGCACTGGACGCTGCCGCATCTGGCGGGCGCGGCCGTCGCGGCGGACTTGCTGTTGACCGGCCGAACGTTCGACGGAAAAGAGGCGGTGGCAATGGGTCTGGCCACGCGCGCACTGCCGGCCGTCGAGGTCCTGGACCATGCGATGACGGTGGCGCGCGATATCGCGGTGAACGTGGCGCCGATGTCGGCTGCGCTGAGCAAACGCCTGCTGTGGGACACCGTGATCAACGGCTACCCCCCGCGCCGTGTCGCCGACCTGGAAACACGGCTGCATCACCTGGTGATGGGCAGCGCGGACGCCCGGGAGGGCGTGGAGGCGTTCCTGCAGCGCCGCACCCCACGCTGGAGCGGCTCGGGAAGGATGAACGGGTGACGAGCTGGAGAAGTCGGGCGCTGCCGGCGCTCCTTCGGTTCACGGGACGGACCCGCCCCTACGCCAGCGCCGAGACGGCCCGCGCGCACATCGAGCAGCGCGCCGAGCATCGGCAGCTTTTCGGCCCGCCCCCTCGGTTACGGCGCGACGTATCGCTGGCCTTCCAACACGGGTCGGGATGGCCCACGTACACCTTGACACCCAAGCGAGGCAGGAATGGTCCGTCCCAACGAACGGTGATCTACCTGCACGGCGGCGCGTGGGTGAACGAAATCGCCAGTCAGCATTGGCGTTTGGCGGTGCAGATCGCAGCCGAAGCCTACGCGAAGGTGATCGTTCCCATCTATCCGTTGGTGCCGTTCGCCACCGCCGTCGACGTCGTGCCGCAGGTGGTGGCGATGGTGACGCACAGCATGAGCGCGGGACAAAGCGTGTGTCTGGCCGGTGATTCCGCCGGCGGCCAGATCGCGTTGTCCGCGGCATTGCTGCTGCGCGACGACCACCATGTCACCCTTCCGCAAACCGTCCTGATCTCGCCGGTCGTCGACCTCTCGCTGACCAACCCGCTGATCGGTGCCGTCGACGACCCGTGGTTGGGCCGCGATGCCCTGCACGTGTTCGCCGAGCGGTGGCGTGGCGAACTTGCGGTGGACGATCCGCGGGTGAGCCCGCTGGCGGCCGAACTGAGCGGGCTGGGGCCGATCACGCTGTTCACCGGCACCCGCGACATGCTTAACCCGGACGCCCGGCTGCTCGCCGAAAAGGCAACTGCGGCAGGCGTAGAAGTCGATTTTCACGAACAGCCGGGTTTGCTGCACGTCTATCCGCTGACACCCACGCCGGAGGGTCGTGCCGCGCGGGCCGTGATCGTCGAGCGGCTGGGTCGGCCATGACTTCCGACGAGCAGTACTACGACCTCGGCAGCTACGGTCGTCGGGTCGGGACCGCAGTCGCGGAGTCGCAGACCTGGTTCGACCGCGGCCTGGTATGGGCGTATGCGTTCAACCATGAAGAGGCGATCCGCTGCTTCGAGCGCGCTCTGCGGGCCGACCCGGATCTGGCCATCGCCCGCTGGGGAATCGCCTACTCGATCGGACCCAACTACAACAAAGCCTGGGAAGCCTTCGATCCGCTGGATCGGAAAGCCTCGTTGGCTCGTGCGCGTGCCGAACTAAGCCGGGCGGCAGGGGGGCGGCTCAGCGAGGTCGAACGCTGCCTGATCGGCGCGCTGTGGGCTCGTTTCCCCACCGGCAACCCGGACAACACCGATGCGCTGGAAGCCGGGGCCGTCGGCTATGCCGACGCGATGAAAGTGCTCGCCGCGGCTTACCCGCACGACCTGGACATCCAGGCGCTGACCGCCGATGCACTGCTCAACGTCACCCCGTGGGCGCTGTGGGACACCAGCACCGGGGAACCCGCGGCGGGCTCGCGTGTAGTCGAAGCCCGCGGAATTCTCGAGCGGGCGCTGGCCGGGGCGGCCGGCCGGGCACATCCCGGCATCCTGCACCTGTACCTGCACGCGATGGAGATGTCGCCGACGCCGGAGGTGGCGTTGCCGGCTGCCGACCTGCTGCGCGACCTGGTTCCCGATGCCGGGCACCTGCGGCACATGCCCAGCCACATCGACGTGCTGTGCGGTGACTACGGCAACTCCGTGGCTGCCAATGTTGCCGCCGTGCAAGCGGATCGACGATTCGTCGAGCGCGCGGGACCGCTGAACTTCTACTCGCTGTACCGCGCGCACGACCTGCATTTCATCGTGTATTCCGCGATGTTCCAGGGCAAGTCGCGAATCGCTCTTAGCGCCGCCGACGAGCTCGCCGGGCAGCTGACGCCGGAGTTGCTGACGATCGACTCGCCGCCGATGGCCGACTGGTTGGAGGCGTTCGTGCCTCTTCGGACCCATGTGCTGGTGCGGTTCGGTCGCTGGGCGGAGTTGATCGCGCAACCCCTGCCCGAGAACCCGGACCTGTATTGCACCACCGCGGCCACCATGCGCTACGGGCGCGGTATCGCGCTGGCGGCGACCGGACGGCTCGCGCAGGCCGAAGAAGAACGTGCCGCATTCGGCGAAGCGTATGCCCGCATACCGGAGTCCCGATACCTGTTCAACAACACCAGCCGCGACATCCTGGCGGTGGCCGCAGCCATGCTCGACGGTGAGATCGACTACCGCGCAGGGCGTTACGACGAAGCATTCGGCCACCTGCGACACGCCGTCGACCTCGACGACGCCCTGCCGTATGACGAGCCATGGGCCTGGATGCAGCCCACCCGGCACGCGTACGGGGCGCTGCTGCTCGAACAGGGGCACGTCGAAGAGGCGGCCGCGGTGTACGCCGCCGACCTCGGGCTGGACCCGACGCTGGCCAGGTGCTGTCAGCATCCCGGCAACGTGTGGAGTCTGCACGGCTACCGCGAATGCCTGAACCGATTGGGCCGCAACGACGAAGCCCGCATCGTCGATCAGCAATTCAGGCTTGCCGCCGCCCGCGCCGACGTACCGATCCGGGCCTCATGCGCGTGCCGGCTGGACGCGTGCTGCGAATGAGCGCGATCAGAGTGCCGGTCCGGGCGGCTGCCGGCTCAGTTCGACGGCCACATAGGTCGAACTCATCGCCGGGGTCTGCGACAGCGGATCCACCGGTTCACCGTCGATCAGCAGGTTGCGGTTCACCCCGAACGACTGCGGCGCGTCGCGGCCGCGCGGATCGAAAACCCGTGAGCCCCAACCATGATCCAGCACGATCAGTCCACGTCGGGGCCGGTCGCTCAGCGAGGCCCGGACCCGGACCTCACCCGTGGGGGAGTGCACCCGCACCAGGTCGCCGTCGCTGACGCCCAGGGCGGCGGCGTCGGCCGGATGGATCAGCACGACACTGCCTTTGCCACCGGGATGCAGCCCGGGCAAGTCGTTGAGAAACGAGTTCATGGAGTGGCGGTGCCGGCGGTTGCCGATCTGAAAGGGATAGCCGGCCGGGGGCTCGGGCGGCGCCGCGGCGAGCAACTCGCGGGTCCGCGCCACCAACTCCGGCGGCGCCACCTGCACCCGCTTGTCGGCGGTCCGTAGCGCGGCCGAGAAGTGGCCGTATTCGCGGGGGCCGAGCACCAGGCCGTGCGGGTGAGCCAACAGGTCGCGCCATTTGAGCCTGCGGCCGTTCACCTTTCGGGACATGGCGATGATCAGCCGGTTGATCCAGTGCGGCGAGAACGCCAGTGCCGGGCGGCGGGTGGCCCGGGCCAGTCGGCGGCTCCCCTTGACGAACGCGTTGACGCCCTTGACGCCGAACAGCGGGACCTCCATCGCCAACGCCAGATCGACGAAGATGCGCCACTCTTCGCGCGCGCTCGTCGGTGGATCGACCGCGCGCACGCCATACTGCACGTAGGGTTCGTCGTGCAGATTGCTGGTCAGCGCGAGCAGGTCGTCGCGTTCCAGCCAGTGCACCGCGGGCAGCAACCAGTGTGCGTGCCGGTGACTTTCGCGTTGCACGAAGTCGATTGCCACCAGTAGGTCGAGCTGCCCCAGTGCCTCATCCAACGCCGCGCCGCCGGGGCCGGAAACGACCGGGTTGCCCGAGTTGATGACCAGGGCGCGGATCTGACCGGGCCCCGGGGTGGTGATCTCGGCGGGCAATTCGCTCAGAGCATGCGCGCCGGCCACCATCGGCCGGCCGGTCAACCTGCTGCGGTGCCCGGAAGGCTTGGCCGCCGCGGCAAGTTTCAGCGCGTCGATGTAACCGGGTTCGAAGCGACGACCCCCGGGGCGGTCCATTCGCCCGGTGATCACGTTGAGCACGTGCCCCAGCCATTCGCCCACGGTGCCGGACACATGCAGCGAGATCCCCGTCCGGGTCACCGCCATCGCCGCCCGGGCGGTAGCGAAATCTCTTGCGGTGGATTCGATTTGCGCACGCGGCACGCCGCACCGGTCGGCGAGGTCGTCAAGGTCGGCCTCGGCGGTCAGCGCGCGCAGCGTAGGCAGGCCGGCGGCGAGTTGTGCGCAGTCGAGGCGATGTTCAAGGCCCTCGGCGAGAATGACTTTGACCATGCCCAGCAGCAGCGCCCAGTCCTGGCCGGGCCGCACCGCGATGTGCACATCGGCCTTGTCGGCGGACTCGGTGCGCAACGGGTCGACGACGACGATCTTGGCCCCCAGTTTCTGCCGGGCCAGCGCACGCTTCCACCCGCCGGGCACGCTCTCCACCCAATTCCAGGCGCTCACAGCCGGATTCGCGCCGACCAACAGAAAATAGTCGCAGTTGTCGATGTCGGAAACGGGCACCATGATCGACGACCCGTACATCGCCTCGGCCACCACGTGCAGCGCGTTCTGATCGACCGAGCCCACCGCATAACGATTCTGGGTGCCCACGGCGTCCAGCCAGCCGTTCATGAAGATCAGGTTCGACGACGAATACGCCGCGGGATTGCCGTAATACGCGCCGATCGCGTCCGGCCCGTCGGCGTCGATCAGCGCATTCATCCGACCCGCGATGTCTGCGATGGCCTCGTCCCAGGTCGCCTCGACATAGTGGTCGCCGACCCGGCGCATCGGCGCCAGGATCCGGCGGGGATGTTCGACGAGTTGCGCGGCGTTGCGACCCTTGGCGCAGAAGTCCTGCCAACTGTGCGGGTTCTGCTTGTCCGGAGAGATCCTGCGCACCCGGTTGCCCTCGACGCTCACCTCGATACCGCAGGAGGCCAGGCAATAGCGGCAGAAGGTGAATACCGTCCGGGTGCCCGTGTGGTTCACCCCCTGGTCTTGTCCCACCGTCACAGCGTGACAGTAGGCCGATATTTTGTATAGCTAACAGCGGGTGGCGTCTCGGATCATCTGTCGCCGGCGGTCGCCGTCGGTATGACTAAGTTCGCTGACCGCGATTTTGCTTGCTTTGTCTGCCCCTTGCTTCACGCTGATCCGGCGCGACACCTCGGCAACGGAGATGTGGGAGTCCTCCGAGAGCCGTCTCAGCAACGAGAACGCGTCTTCCGCGGTGACGTTGTAGCGCTCCATCAGGATGCCCTTGGCCTGGCCGATCACGTCCCGGGAAGCGACCGCGCGACGGAGTTGACTCCTGGTGCGCACGGTACTCCAGGCCAGTGCGGCGTGAACGGCAAAGATCTTGGCGATCTCGACCGCTTCGGTGTCGAATGCCTGGCGCTGCTCGGCGAATACGCTGAGCACCGTCGCCGCGTACTGGTCGGGCAGCAACCCCGCCGACACCAGCGACTTCACCGGCGTCCTGGCCCCTGCTTCGCGTCGCAACAGCGGCCATCTCGGATCGCTCGTCAAGTCGTCGACGTGGACGGGAACGCGGCTGCGAACGGCATCCAGGCATGGTCCCTGCCCGGCACGCTTCTGCAAGTTGTCCAGCACGGCGGGATACGTGCCGTTCGCGGCGACCGTCTGCAACTGCCCCCGGCGGCGGATGAGTGTGATGCCGGCATGCTGCGCGCCCGGAACGAAATCGACGGCAGCGTCGACCAGTTCGCTACCACACGCATGGAGGTCGTCGCTGTACCGCTCGCACACGGCTCGGACGCGTTCCGCCATCGCGGAATAAAGGTTTCGTGGGCTCGCGTCAATCAAGGTGTCCCCCTCTCCGCTGTTGGCAGCTACGCGGTAGCCGGAGCCGTCAGAGTGGATGTGCCCGACACAAAAGGTCCGCCTGCGACGACAACAATGGCGCGCCGCGACAGGCGCTCGTGCTCAACGCCCGCAGTCAGATACCCGGTGCACAGCTGTACAAACGTCGAATCCGGCCGGGCGAACCGCCTGTCCATACCGCGAAGCCGAGCGGCCACGACGCGCGCCAAAGACGCTGTACAGTCGCTCAGCATTACTGTTACAGTCCGCAGTCACAGCACTGTTGCGGGAAGAAGGAACAGCAGTGACCGAACGACTGCGCGACATCCGCGAGTTGGCCGACGACACCGACGCCTACCGCGACGAGCTGTACCGGCGCTGGACCGGTCTGCTCAGCTACCGCTACATCGGCCGCAAGCATTCCTCGATGGACCTCGGCGACGTCGACAACACGGTGACCATCCGCCGGGACATGCGCAACGAAGCCGGCGGCATCCTGGTTGCCCCGCTTGCCATCTCGTCGCCGGAAGGCTGCCAGACCGACATGGTGGCGGTGCCCAACCCGGTCATCGCGTCGGTGCAGATCGTGGACCCCGGATACGACGTGTCCCGGATCGAGATCGCCGATTCCGGCATCGTGCACCAGGGCCGCACCATGGGGTACGGCCGGTGCAAGATCGTCGACGCCGACAACCCCGACCGGGTGATCGCGTTCAACGAAGGGCAGGGCGCGATCATCGGCATTCCGCCGGAAGGTCTTGACCGGATGGATGTTTCGGGCACCGAACTCGTGATCGAGGACTCGCCGGACCTGCCGCCGCTGTGGCAGGCGTTCGGTGCCGCCAAGCGCGACGACGGGCACTGGGTGTTGCCGCCGCTGAGCGTCGAGTACGCCTCACCGGATGCGGCGCTGCACATCGGCCCGCAGCACGTCGTACTCGAAACGGCGGCAACAGATTTCGCCGCCGACCTCGCCGGGACCCGCAAGCTGCAGGTGGTCAGCTGGCATGTGATGTTCATGTCGCGTGGCAAGGTCGGCCCGTTCCGCGTCGACGGCACCGCGCACCGGGGCGGGTCCGGCCGGGTGGGGGTGCGGATGCTGCTGCACGACGAGGGCAACGCGGACAAGGCGGTCACCTCGGCCGCGGCGGTCTTCGACGTCGTGGAGTAAATGTACCGTTCGAGGTGCCTGCAATGTGCTACTGTGTAGCACATGCGCTCGATCGGGGTACGTGAGCTGCGGCAAAACGCCAGCACGTACTTGAAGGCGGTCGCATCAGGAGAGTCAATCGAGATCACTGATCGCGGCAACCCAGTTGCTCGTCTGGTCCCGATATCGGGTGATCCTTGGGAAGACTTGATCGGCGCGGGTGAGGTTGTCCGCGCGACACGTGCGCTCGATGTCGACGAAGTCGTCCCCCGCGACTACCCGCACAGCGGCTCCGAAGCCCTCGAGCGACTGCGCGAGGACGAGCGCTAGCGCCGATGCGGATCTATCTCGATACCTCGGCGTTGGTCAAACTCGTCGTTCGGGAAAACGAAACCGATTCGCTGCGTGATTATTTGCGCAATCACACCGACGACAACCTGTTTTCGTCGGCTCTGGCGCGCACCGAACTGATTCGCGCGGTCGGTCCGTCCGGTTCTCGAGCGGTGGCCGACGCGAAGCGGTTGTTGGAAGGTCTGGACCTGGTCGTCTTGAGTCCGCGACTGCTCGACGACGCCGGCGTTCTACAACCTGTGCGACTCCGCAGTCTCGACGCGATTCACCTCGTATCCGCACAACGGGCCCGCGACGATCTGCGCACCGTCATCACGTATGACGTCCGAATGCTGGCTGCGGCCGAGGAACTCGGCATCCCCGCGGCCTCGCCCCGCTGACATACTGGGGTCAAACCGACGTCAGCGCTTCGGTTTTCTCCGTGCTTCGGGCGTTCCCGGACGGCCAGGGGGAGGGGACCGGCCGCTGCCGGACCCGTTGCGGCCACCAGAACCACTTGCCCAGC
The DNA here is from genome assembly GCF_059813095.1 of Mycobacterium sp. NGS22. NCBI lineage: Bacteria > Bacillati > Actinomycetota > Actinomycetes > Mycobacteriales > Mycobacteriaceae > Mycobacterium > Mycobacterium sp. NGS22. Next base: position 10,050 of record NZ_JCALDY010000023.1, on the reverse strand, counting down.
AATGCCGCGATCGACGGTGTCATCAGCGATCGCACGATCAGGGTGTCGAACAACAGACCCAGCCCGATCGTGGTGCCCACCTGGCCGATGACCGTCAGCTCGCTGACCGCCATCGTCATCATCGTGAACGCGAACACCAGGCCCGCCGAGGTGACCACCGAACCTGTTCCGCCCATAGCCCGGATGATCCCGGTGTTCAGCCCGGCATGGATCTCCTCTTTGAACCGGGACACCAGCAGCAGGTTGTAGTCGGCACCCACGGCCAGCAGGATGATCACCGACATGGCCAGCACCATCCAGTGCAGTTCGATGCCGATGAGGTGCTGCCAGATCAGTACCGAAAGCCCGAAAGACGCACCGAGGGAAAGCAATACGGTGCCCACGATGACCGCCGAGGCCACCACGCTGCGGGTCAGGATCAGCATGATGATGAAAATCAGGCACATCGACGCGATCCCGGCGATCAGCAGGTCGTAGTTGCTGCCTTCCTGCATGTCCTTGAAGGTGGCCGCGGTGCCACCGAGCAGGATCTTGGAGCCCTCCATCGGGGTGCCCTTGAGCGACTCGTAGGCGGCCTTCTTGATCGCGTCAATGTGCGAAATGCCTTCTGCGGACATCGGATCGCCGTCGTGGCTGATGATGAAGCGCACGGCGTGGCCGTCGGGGGAGATGAAGTTCTTCATCCCCTTCTTGAATTCGGGGTTGTCGAAGGTCTCCGGCGGCAGATAGAACGAGTCGTCGTTCTTGGACGCATCAAATGCCCTGCCCATGGCGGAGGAGTCGCGCTGTGCCCGCTGCTGCTGTTCCAGCAGCCCCTTCTGGGTCGAATACATGGTCAGCATCATGGTTTTCATGTTCTTCATGTTCTGGATCATCTCGGGCATCAGCGCGTTCATCCGCGGCATCAGCGTGTCCAGGTGCTCCATGACGGGGATCAGGCTCTGGATGTCGTCGGTCATCGTGTCGACGCCGTCCAGGGCGTCGAAGACCGACCGCAGCGAGAAACACACCGGAATGTCGTAGCAGTGCTTCTCCCAGTAGAAGTAGGAGCGGATCGGCCGGAAGAAGTCCTCGAAATCGGCCATGTGGTCGCGCAATTCGGCGACGTCCATGGTCATGCTCTTCATCTTGCCGACCATGATGTGCATGTCATTGGTCATCTGCGCGGTGATGTCCTGCATCTCGACCATGCTGTTGATGGTCGTCTGCATCTCTTCGGACTGCTTGAGCATGTCGGCGATCTGGTCTTCTTGATACTTCTGCGTCATCTGCTGACTGACGCCCTGCATGCTGATCTGGAACGGGATCGAGGTGTGCTCGATCGGCGTGCCCTCGGGCCGGGTGATGGCCTGCACTCGACTGATGCCCGGCACCCGGAAGATGGCCTTCGCGATCTTGTCGATGACCAGGAAGTCCGCGGAATTGCGCAGATCGTGATCGCTTTCGATCATCAGCAATTCGGGGTTCATCCGCGCCTTGGAGAAGTGGCGGTCGGCGGCGGCGTAGCCGGCGTTGGCGGGCAGGTCGGCGGGCAGATAGTTGCGGTCGTTGTAGTTGGTCCGGTACCCGGGCAGGGTGAGCAGGCCGATCAGCGCGATGCCGATGGTGACGACCAGGACCGGGCCGGGCCAGCGGACGACGAGTGCGCCGATCTTGCGCCAACCGCGAATCCGCTGCGCGCGCTTGGGTTCCAGCGTCTGCCGGAAGCGCGACGCCACCGAGATGACCGCGGGGCCGAGCGTCAGCGCCGCGAGCACCACCACCACCATGCCGATGGCCAGCGGGACACCCAGCGTCTGGAAGTACGGCAGGTTGGTGAAGTGCAGGCAGAAGGTGGCACCGGCGATGGTGAGGCCGGACCCGAGCACCACGTGGGCGGTGCCGTGGAACATGGTGTAGTAGGCGTCTTCTCGTGATTCGCCGACCGACCTGGCTTCCTGATATCGGCCGATCAGGAAGATCGCGTAGTCGGTCGCGGCCGCGATCGCCAACGTGACCAACAGGTTGCAGGCGAACGTGGACAGCCCGATGATCTGGTGGTAGCCCAGGAAGGCGACCGCGCCGCGTGCGGCGGCCAATTCGAACACGACCATCGCCAGCGTGAGCAGCACCGTGACGATCGAACGGTAGACCATCAGCAGCATGGCGATGATCACGACGAAGGTCGCCATCGTGATCACCTGCAGGCTGCGGTCGCCGGCCAGATGCTGGTCGGCTTCCAGCGCCGAGGGACCGGTGACGTACGCCTTGACCCCGTTGGGCGGCGTCACTTCTTTGACGATGGCCTGGACGGCCTCGACCGAATCGTTGGCCTTCGTCTCGCCCATGTTCCCGGCCAGGTAGACCTGGACGTAGGCAGCCTTGCCGTCGTTGCTCTGGGCACCCGCCCCGGTCAGCGGATCACTCCAGAAGTCCTGAACATGCTCGACGTGCTTGTTGTCGGCCTCGAGTTTCCGCACGATCTGGTCGTAGAAGGCGTGCGCCTCGGCGCCGAGCGCGTTCTGGCCCTCCAGCACGATCATCACCGAGCTGTTGGACTTGTACTCCTGAAACACCTCGCCGACCCGCTTGGTCGCGATCACCGACTGCGCGTCATCGGGACTCATCGAGACCGACCGCAGCTTGCCGACCTCGTCGAGCTGGGGGACGACGACGTTCAGCAGCGCGATCAGCGCGATCCAGCCCAGGATGATCGGCACGGCGAACTTACGAATGAAACGCGGGATCGCAGGGCGTGCAGCGTGTTTGGCGACCGGGATGGAGTCCGTCGGTGCGTCGTGGGTGGCAGTGCTCATGCGGATTTCACCAGGCAGGAGGTCAGGGCGTGCACGCCGTTGGATGTTTGTTCGTCCTTGACTTCGTCGTCGACGGTGATGCGACAGCCCAGGTAATCGCCGTCGCTCTGCGCCGAGATGTTGGGAAAGACCGACGGTGCGGTGGTGCTGAGCACCAATGTCCAGGGCAGCGGCGCGCCGTCCAACCGTTGTGGTTCGGCGCTGAGGTCGAGGTAGTTCACGTTTGCGTGGGCGGCCGAACCGAAGATCTCGTACTTGACGACCTTGGGCTTGAACGGCTTGGAGTCGTCGACCTTCGAGCTGGTCAAGGTGTCCTCCTGCTGGAGCGCGTAGAACGACTTGACCCGGGCGACGGTGAAACCGCCGATGGCGACGACGGCCACGATCAACAGCGGCAACCAGGCATTACGCACGAGCTTTGCCATCTGCACTTACGTGAGCCTTTCCGGTCGCACGACGAATTGCGTTGCACCACAAGCGATCTAGAGGACGCGTTGGGTACGCAGCCCGATGGGGCCGGAGCCATTAGTTATATGTGCTAACCGGACCACCCGTACATCATCTGCATATTTTGCAGACGATGCAACTTTCTGTAATCCTGGTCACGCTCTCACTGCGTGAAGATGCTGTTGACCAGCGCAGCGGCGCGCTCGACGTAGGGCATCGGCGTGTCGCCGGCATCCTCCGGCTCACTGCTCGACCAGCGTTCGATGCCCGAACGCACCGCCGTCAGGGCCAGCGCCGAGATCAGCGCCGGGATCTCGTCGTCGGACGGCACTCCCTGACGCTTGGCGACGATGTCGGTCAACTGCGTCTGAAACCGCTCCAAGTCGGCTAGGAACGCGGCCAGCACCGCAGGGGTCGTTTTCGCCAGGTCCAGCATGCAAACGGCCTGCTCACGCTGGGGTGGCATGTCACGCAGATGGTGTGCCGCCAGGGTGATCAACTCGGCCAGCACCACCGGGTAGGGCGCGGCACCGGCGGCGACGAACTCGTCGGCCAACTCGGCCGGCAGGTCCGAGGGGCCGTAGGCGATCGCGGCTTCCTTGTTCGGGAAGTAGTTGAAGAACGTGCGGGTGGAGATGCCGGCTTGCGTGCAGATCTCCTCGACGGTGACCCGGTCCCAGCCGCGTGCCTGCGCCAGTCGCACCGCAGCCCCGCGGATGTCGGCGCTGGTCTGGCGACGACGTCGCTCGCGAAGACCCAACTGGTTGGCCATAGTCTCCAATAGTTGCACGTTCTGCACATTTTGCGCACATTCAGCGTTTGCCCCAGTCCCACGGTGGGGTCGTCAGCAAACTCTGGCCGGAGATCCGCGTCTCGCCGAAATCCTTGTACAGCTCGATTTCAACGGTGTCTTCGTTCTGCAGGGACTCCCGTAGCGAACGGGAGTGCGTGACAACCACCACTTGGGTGTGTGCGGAGGCCGCTCGAATCAGTGCGGCCAGCGGACCGACCAGGCTCGGGTGCAGTGAGGTCTCCGGTTCGTTGAGCACTATCAGCGACGGCCGCTGCGGGCTCAGTAGCGCAGCCGCCCACAGCAGGAATCGCAGTGTGCCGTCGGATAATTCGGCCGCGCGCAGCGGTCGCAGCATGCCGGGTTGTTGCAGCTGCAGATCGAACAGGCCGTTGCCGACGTCGACCGAGAGGGTGGCGCCGTCGAATGCGTCGGCGACGGCACGGGTCAGGTCGTCGAAGCCGGCCTCGATGATCGTTTGAATGGCGGCGGCCAAGTCGCGGCCGTCGTCGGACAGCACCGGGGTGCGGGTACCCACCTGCGGTTGCCGTGCCGGTGCGCCGGCATCGACCCGGAATCCGTCGTAGAACCGCCAGCCGCGCAACCGCTCACGCACGGCCGCGAGTTCGGGAAGCGCTTGTGGGTGGGCGAATTCGGCGAGCACGCTGCGATACGACGGCAAGGTACGGGATACCTCGTCGAACCCGCGGCCGGAATCGCTGGTGGCTTCGACGAATTCGCGGGTGCGCTGCACCAACGTGGTACTGCGCCGCAAGGTGGATCCGACGAAGACCGCCTCGCGCTTGATCTCCGGATCGCGGGCGAACGCACTGCGGTGCCCTGCCATCTGCGGTATCCCGAGGTCGACGAGATAGCCGAAATCGTCTGCGGCGAAACCGAGTTCGAGGGACACCGGCCGGGTGCGGGTGGTGCCCTGCGCCTTGCCTTCCCGACGGGCGCCGTTGAGTTGCTCGGGACCGGCCCACAATACCGATTCCAGTCCGCCCTCGCGGGCCAGCGAGCCGATGACCTCGCCGCGACCGCAGTCGGCCAGCAGACGCAGCGCCCGGTAGACCGATGATTTGCCGGTTCCGTTGGCGCCGGTGACAACCGACAGTCGGCCCAGCGGCAGCACCACCTCACGCAGCGAGCGGTAGCCGCGGATCGCGACGGTCTGGAGCATGCGGAAGACTCTAATTGGTGTCGCCGACAAGCCTCGAATTGCCAGTCCGACAGGAGATTTGGCGGCAGAAGCGTCTAGGATCCTTCTTCGGTAAATACCGTTCTGCCGACACCGGCTGGGCTGTAGTCAATGTAGATAGGTTGCTGTGAGAACGGCAAATAGCCGGTATTCATCAGACCAGATGAGATCACGGTTGGCTGGTAATTGTTTGTGTCGAACGAGTACAGCAATTTGCGGCCTGGGCCGGGGCTGTCGTAGACCTCGATGGTCTTGCCTGCGGGCAGAGTTGATGAACCGATCACAGACGATGGGATGGTTCCGTAGACGCCACCGGAGTCGATGATTGAGGGGACCGCTACAGCAGGTTGGCCATCGTACTCAACCCACAGCGTGGATATGGGTGCTCCCGGAACCACGATATTGTCCGGGCTAACCAGCGGGTTGGGGCCGAATCGGAGTTGCTCGGCGGGCATATTAACCAGGACACCCTGACTGAGGTCTCCCGGCAGGAACTGATTCGGAACGCTCGGCCCCGGTCCTACGGCATTCGTGCCGATACCCAAGACGCCGTCGACTCCGGCCGTTCGGAAGTAGGCGTCGAACGGGGTGACGAAGGGGTTCTCCAGGAAAGCGTTGAAGTATTGGCCGATCGCGAACGGTGTTGTCGGAACGGAGAGCAGCACCACATTGACGCCGGTGGGCGGGGTGACGATGCCGTTTCCGAAGTCCACTGTCGCCGGGAAGGTCGCATACAGATAGGTCAACCCGCCGCTGTAGGCGCTGATATTGAGTCCGGTGGGCAGGCCCATGCGCAGCAACCCCAGCGGTCCGCCGACGTCTTTCATCTGGACGACGAGACCTTCGGATCCGGTGTCAACCAAGATCGGCGTCGGCGCGTGGCCGTTCACCTGCATATTCACCACCGGCTCGGTGACAGCAACGGTCGGCATCGAAACGGTCCTGCCGTCCCAGCCGGCCCCGCTGACCCCGTGAGCGCCCCAGAGCATGCCGCCGCTGCCGGCAATGCCGCCGTAGCCCCTTGGGAAGGTGCCACCGACCGTGAGCCCGCCGGCGCCGCCGTTGCCGCCGGTGCCGATCAGCCACCCAGCGTTGCCGCCGGCTCCGCCGGCGCCACCATCGGGACCACCCGCACCACCCGGTCCGCCGTTGCCGATCAAGAAGGCCGAACCGCCGGCGCCACCGGTCTGTCCCGACCCCGTCGCGTTATAGCCCGCGCCACCGTTGCCCCACAGGATCCCGCCGGCCCCGCCGTTCGGGTTCGCGGCGGTACCCGGTGCGCCGTCACCGATCAGCGGCCGGCCCAACAACAGCTGAGTCGGCGCATTGATCACCGCAAAGAACGGATCCAGCACTGTCGCTGCCGTCGCCTCGGCGGAAGCGTACGACCCCGCGGCCGCGCCCAGCGTTTGCAGGAACTGTGCGTGATACGCGCTGACCTGGGAATTTATCGCCTGAAACTCGTCGCCGAACTCGCCGAACAACGCCGCCACCGCGGCGGACACCTCGTCGGCAGCCGCAGCGGCAAGCCCGGTGGTCGGCACGGCGGCGGCCGCACTCGCGGAGTTCAGCGCCGAACCGATGCTCTCCAGATTCACCGTCGCCGACGTCAACCAGTCCGGCGACACGGTTAGAAACGACACGTCGCCCCCTTAACGTCGACCACCGATGTGCCCATAGAGCCTATCGAGTTCCCGTCCCGACATCCCGGCTTTCCGCACTCCGGTCCTTGCTACATCAGATACTCACACAAAATCCCGGTCGGGGCTGTGCGAAGGGCAAATCGGCCGGCACCGCTACCGTGCCTGCAGACTGAAGTCTCGGGTCACCAACGGCGAAGGGACAAGCCTTGTCTGCGATACCGGTGATCGCACTGACCGGTCACCTCGGAGCCGGCAAGACGACGCTGCTCAACCATCTGCTGCGAACTCCCGGCACGCGAATCGGCGTGGTGATCAACGATTTCGGCGAGCTCAACATCGACGCCGGATTGGTGGCCGGCCAGATCGACGAGCCGGCCTCGATCGCCGGTGGATGCATCTGCTGTCTGCCTGATGACGGCGGTTTGGACGACGTGCTCGCCAAGCTCGCGGACCCGGCGCGGCGGCTTGATGCCATCGTCGTCGAAGCCAGCGGACTGGCCGAGCCGGTGACGATCGCGCGGATCATCGGTTTCAGCGAGTTGCCCGGCATCCGAAGCGGCGGCCTTGTCGACGTCGTCGACGCTGTCAACCACTTCGACACCGTCGACCGCGTCCAGGTACCGCCGGCGCGATACGGTGCCGCCTCGCTGATCGTGGTCAACAAGCTCGACCAGGTGCCCGAGGGTGAGCGCCCGCTGCTGCTGCAACGTGTCAAAGAGCGGGTGGCGCAACGCAATCCGCGCGTCCATGTGGTGGGCACCACGGGTGGCCGGATCGATCCCGCGCTGCTGTTCGACGCATCGGAACTCGACCAAGAGCCCGGGCAACTTTCGATCTTGGGGCTGCTGCGCGACTCCGAACCCGTACACGATCACGTCCACGCCGATGCCGTCACCGTCAGCAGCACCGGCTGCATCGACCTCGATGCGCTCTTCGACCTCCTGGAGAAGCCGCCCCCGAACGTCTTCCGGCTCAAAGGCGTGGTGGCCGTGCGCCACGGCGCCGCGGGCAGGAACTACGTGGTCAACCTGGTAGGCAGTGCCATCCATATCGCCAAGGCGCCGCCGCGGGCGGTCGCCAACTCCCTGGTGGCGATCGGAATGCATCTCGACGTCGACGATGTGCGCGCGCAACTGACCGCCACGCTGCAGCCCGCCGCCGGGAAGCCGTCCGCGCCGGCGCTGCGCCGGTTGCGTTCATTCAGCCGCTGAGTGCCGTCAGGCAAGATACGTCCCGATGTCCTCCTCACTCGTCGACGTACTCGCCACCATGGAACTCGCCCGGACCGACCAGTGGCTGTTCGTCGGGCAACAGTTGCCCGCGCCCGCCAACCACATCCTGGGTGGCCACATCTCTGCCCAGGCGCTGCTGGCAGCCAGTTACACCGCGCCCGGCCGCGCGCCGCACAGCGTGCACACCTACTTTCTGCGGCCCGGTGATTCCCGTCGACCGGTGGACTTCGAAGTGGTGGATCTGCAAGAGGGACGGACGTTTTCAGCGCGCCGGGTCACTGCCCGGCAGGACGGCAAAATCCTGATGGAAGCGATGTCGTCGTTCAAGGTCGCCGACCCGACCGCGGCTCAAGTGGCCTATCAGCCGTCGATTCCGCGCGCGCCCGAGCCCGAAGCGTTGCCGCCGGTGGCGCCACACCTGGCCGAGTCCGACAAGCGCACCCAGGGCCGGTGGGCGAGCCTGCGCTGGTTCGAACGCCGCATCGTCGACACCGAACACGCGCCTCCGGCCCGGTCACCGATGTGGTGGCGACCGGACGGCGACGTTCCCGACGATCCGGCGCTGACCGCGAGTTTGGTGGCATACCTGTCGGCGGTGACGTTGACCGCCGGCGTTCGCGGCGCGCGGCGGTGTCGGTGAATCCGCCCAGCGTGACCACTCGGTCTGGTTCCACGCACCGGCGGTGCTCTCCGATTGGCTGCTGTTCGAACGGTCTTCGCCCAGCAGCGCCGATTCGCTCGCGCTCGCCAGCGGCACGATGTTCAACCGCAACGGCACCCTGGTGTGCACCGTGCGCCAAGAGATGTACTTCCCGCCGCAGCGCTGAGCCGGATCCTCAGCCGGCTGAGCCGCGCGGACCCGCAACGGCAAGGGCGCCTAACCTGGGTTTCAAGAATTCATCAAGGCCGGTGTTAGACCTTTTACGCCATGAACACCATCGACCTTGCCATTGTCGGCATCGGCTGCGGAATCTTCGCCTGGGCGCTGGCCCGGTGCGCGCCGAAAGCGGTTTCTGGAATGGGCCTGGCCGCTCAAGGCGTGCTCGGTGTCTACACCGGCCTCATGGTGCGCGACATCTCGTTCGCGGCGCTGGGTTCGCACTGGCCGATCGTCATCGCGATCACCGTCAGCACCCTGATCGTCAGCGTCGCCGGCGGTGCGCTGCTCGGTTTGCACAAAGACGTCAGCCCGCTGACCGGCGGACTGGCTCTGGTGGCCGGCGGTTCGTCCGGGCTGGTCGCCATCGCACGCGACCTCGGCGGCGACGACCGCGTCGTCGCGGCGGTTCAATACCTGCGCGTTGCGCTGATCACGGCCGCCATGCCGGTGGTCGCGACCGTCTTCTACCACGGCAGCGCCGCACAGGGATCGCACCCGAGCGAAACCTCTTCTTTGCCTTTGTCTTTCGGCCTGCCGCTGATCGCCGGCATTGTGCTGGTCGGCGCGACGGCCGGACGTGCGGTACGCGTCCCGGGAGCTGGGCTGCTGGGGCCGATGGCGATCACCATCGCGCTGGAGTTCTCCGGACTGATCCACGGTTTGGCCGTTCCGATGCTGCTGGTTCAGGCCGGAATCATGATGATCGTCTGGCAGACGCTGCTGGCATTCGACCGCGAGTCGCTGCGGGCGATTCGCCGGATCCTGCCCGGTGCGTTCGCTCTGATCATGGTGCTGAACCTCGCCGCGGCCGGTCTGGGTGTGGTGCTGGCCGACGAGGCCGGACTGAGCATGCTGGACGGCTACCTGGCGACCAGTCCCGGCGGCATCTACGCGGTGCTGGGCACCGCCGCGGGCTCGGGCTCCAACGTGACGTTCGTGATGGCCGCCCAAGTCATCCGGGTCGTGTTGATGCTGCTCGCCGCGCCCTTCGTCGCCCGGTTGTTCATGCGGTTCGCCCCGCAGGGCGCGCCGATGCGCCGGCCGAGCCGGGAGCTTGTCCCG